>NZ_JBFAWD010000015.1:0-197622 GCF_040680135.1 Nocardia sp. NPDC052112
AGCATCGGAGGAGGCCCGCCCTTCACGGCGGAGCCACACGGGACAAATGGGGAATTTCGGTGAGCGTCAGTGGGGAAGTTCAGTGAGCGCCGTCAATGACGACTGAACGCAACCAGCAACTGGTCGACCGGGGATACAGGTACAGGAACCCCGCTGTCGACAAAGGTGCTGAATGCAAGGCCATCCAACCCTGGATCCGTTGTCCCGGGCAACAATACGCTGATCAGGGATGCATCTTCGGTCATCCGGGAGCCTTTCATGCCGAGAAGAAAATCAGTGTTTGTCTGACCTTCGTCGACCGAGATCTCGATAGCGTGACTGGCGGCACGTCGGTATTGATCCCCCCACCTCACCTCCCGTGCAGTACGGATCGGTGGGAACTCCTCAACCGGTGAGCTGCCAGTGCCGGGTGGGGGCAACATGGAATCCACGGCGGGTGAGGTTGTCTGCGAAGTCTCGTTGTTTGGACGCAACCCCATGCACCAACATCACCTCTCGCGCACCGACTTCGGTGATGATGGAGGACAGACCGCGCCGGTCGGCGTGCGCCGACAGACCGAACTTCGCGACTCGCGCGTTCACCGCGAGTTCCTCCCGGTCAAGTACGAACATGGCCCGTCTGTTGGCCTTCGCCAGTTCGAGCAGCTCGAACCCAGGGGATTCCTCATCCTGATAGCCCGCGAGCAGCAGCGCCGCCTCCGGGTCTGGAAGGATCGAGCGTGCCCAAGTGACGGCTGGACCTGCCGTCAACATCCCCGACGTGGTTACAACGACCCCACGCCGGAATGCGCGCAAAAGCTGATCACGCTCGCCCGGCTGCACCGCGGACACCTGTTCGCCGTATATCTTCAGCGGTCGTGCGGTTCCGGCGGTCTGCTCCTCGTAGATCTTCGCTATGTCCTTGGCCATCCCATCGATGAGAACCGGCACATCCGGCAGTCGGTGGCGCAGCGTCAACGCGACCTCCTGTGCCCTCCCGAGTGCGAAGGCGGGAACGAGCACCCGCCCACCATTTGCGGGGTCACCGACGGTCTCGGACACAATCCGGACGAACCTTTCTACTTCGGCCTCGCGGTTGGAACTCTGCGGCCCGCAATACGTCGACTCGATGACCAGGAGATCCGACCCACGTGCCACATCCGGTACGACCAGGCCAGGAACACTGATCTGCGCCAGGTCGGACACGTCCCCGGTAACCGTGACCCGGTTCTGGCCGGCAGACACCACCACACCGGCCGCGCCAAGAATATGACCGGCCGGGAATAGCGCGACCGTGACTCCGGCAGCGATCTCGACAACCCGGCCGCACTGCACCTCCCGGATGCGGCGCTGCGCGGCATAGACCTGCGCATCCCCGTACGGTGGCTCCGCCAGCGATTCGTCACTCCCCACATGACTGCCACGGGTGCGGTCGAAGACCCGCACCGAATCGCTCCACATCGTCGGAAGGATCGCCGCGGTCTCCGGGGTGCAGATCACCGGCACAGTCGGGTAATTCGCTATCAGTGCCGGTACGTACCCGGCGTGGTCGTTATGTGCGTGCGTGATGACGATCGCGGCGATTGGCCCGGCAAGGGCCACGTCGATGTGTTCCGGTCCGGCCTGGTCGATGCGCTTGTTGGCATGCATCCCGGCATCGATGAGAATCCGGACGTCGCCGACGGTCACCAGCATGCAGGAGTCACCGATATCGGTCCCCCCGCCGAGCGGCGTCAACGCTATCTCGCGTGGCTCACCGACCCACACCGATTCCACCGGTGCGGGCGGTTCAAGCAGGGCGTTCAGCACTGACAACAGCACGTCCGGCGATACATCGGCCCGCGTCAGTGCTGCGGCAACTATCGGGTCGGCCACGGGCGCTTCCTCCGATGTCCGAGTATCGACGGCAGCTTCACGCTCACGAGGATCGACGTCGATGTCTTCCACCACCGGAAGCTCCGTCGGGGGCGGGAGGATCGCAGCCTTCAGTACTGCCGCCGCCGCCAGCACGTCCGTTGCCAGTTCCGCCACGTGGGCGCGTTCGGCAGCCAGTTTGGCTCGCAGTCCCTCGATGACTGCCAGCGACTCGTCTCGATCCTCTCTGGCGGTTTCGAGCTCCCGGCGCAATTGGTCCGTCTCGGCACGGGCGTAGTCGCGCTGTACTCTCGCTCGGTCGCGGGCCGTACGGATCTCGGTCAGGCGTCGTTCGTAACGTTCCAGCCGACGCGCCGTCGCCGAGTCGAGTATGGCCGGACTGCGCTCGTCTGCAACCGCCGACTGCTCGCCATTGCTCCCGGCCTTCGCGGAAGGCCGGGACCGCCCACGACGTGACCGGATCGCCCGCGGATCACGTAGCACTGCCGCTGCGGCTGCACTATCCGTGGCACTATCGCTCAGCAGCGCCACCACATGCGGGTGCGTTTCACTCAACTCGTTGCGATAGGTCTGCGCAAGCTGGGCTCGCAACGTGGGCACCCTCGCTACGAGTTCTAGCAGGCTGTCCCGATTGACCTGGGCAAACGCCCGAGGCTCGATCTGCTGCCCGGCATAGACTGGCGACTTCAGGGCGGCATGGGCCGCGTCGAGAACAATCGCTTCGAGCAGCTGCGGTGCGGTCCGGCTCATTCGTGTGCACGCTTGGTCGCGGCCACCATGACGGGTTCGAGCCTGAACCGTCCATCCTCGCCTAGGCCGATGAGGACACCCAGCACACGTAGCACCTCGATGACGTCGGCTGTGCTTCTGTATCCGGCAGTGGCTATCGCGGCCGGGGTGAGCGCATTGGATTCGTCGTCCTCGCCGCGAAGCGCGAGGTATTCCGCGAGCGTATCGAGATCGGTCGGGTCGTCCGCGCAATTCTGCACGAGGAAATCCCATGCCTGGCTCAGCGTGGTGTCGCTGCGTACTCCGGATGCCTCGACCAGCTCCCGGCAACGCACGGAGTCCCGCAAGTGACTCCGGATCTCGCGCAGTGGGTCCGAACGCAGTCCTGCGCCATGCTTGGTCAGATCCTCGGCGATCTTGTTCAGCAGGATCGGCCAGCCGCCCGTCACCGCCAGCAATTCGTCGCGGGCCGCATTGTCCTGGAATGGCAAGGGCGTTTCGGTCAGCCACAGCCGCAGGTCGGTTCGGTCGTACCGGCGCAGCTCGGTCAACCCTGAGGAGATATCCGCCTCCCGAGCTGCGACCGGCCACATCGGTGCCTGCGCCGGTCCGGACACCAGCACGATCCCGAGGGTGCCACCGGAGTGGGTAGCGATCAGTTCTCGCGCCTGCTTCCACGTCGACGATGCGACATCCAAGGAAGCGGTCCTCAAGTTTACGAGCACAATCACATGTCGCCCGGCGGCCCTGAACATTCCCTGCTGACATGTCTTGGCCATGGTCGCCGGGTTCGCTTCCCGCATGTGGCTCTCGCGATGGCCTGAAACCGCGCGATTGTTCTCGTCCTGTAGCGCCCTCAGACAGCGTTCGACGGTCAGAGCCGACGAACCGATGATGTAGCGGACCTGGTTTCGGGTCGCGAGCAGATCAGCGATCTGTTGTGAGGTCAACGGCCCTCGGGTCGGGCCGCCGCTGAACTCCGGCCGCATCATGCTGCCGTCGAAGCTTTCGGGAAGTTCGATCGACTCGGCCTGATCGAGGACCGCTTCGACCTCCTCCCTGGCGCCTAGCAGATCGAGTACGTTCGGGGTCCGCAGCCGGTATCCATTGGTCGCGTAGGACAGCACACCGAGATCGACACATTCATCCAGCAGCGCCCGAAATTCACCGGCGCGAACGTCTTCGGCGGAAAACCCGGTCGGCCACCAAGTCTCGCATTCGTTGCGCAGCTCACTCGGTGTCATTGTCGCGTCGATGCCGCTGGCGTGAGCGTGGAGTGCAACGCTGTAGGCGATGATCTTGTAACGCGGATCGAGGTCGAGCGTCCAATCGAACCTCTTGCGGAACGATCTACGCAGACCTGCGTCGGCCCACACCTGTTCGATATCGTCGGTGTAGACGGTTTGCGGCGGCGCGTCGTCGGGCATCACCGCAGCCTGCAGACTACGCAGCAAGTGCGCGGCGAATAGCTGGATAAGGGCGGGCTGGTTGTTCGCGAGCGAGAGAACCCGCGCGGCGTGGTCGGTGTCATCGAAGTGATAGCCCAGCGCACGCAAAGGAGTGGTGAGCAGGTCGTAGGCAGCTTGCGGGGCGAGGGGGCCGACGCAGACGGGTTCCCCGAAGTGCGCTAGCGGATGATTCGCGAGGCGATCGAATCGGGCCGTTTGGTGTAGACCGGCGAATACCACCTTCACTGCGCGCCCGGTCCGCTCCATCAATTCCTTGAAGTGGGTCACATGTGTGAACCGTCCGTTCACCGCTTCCGCATCGCCGTCCAGGAATTTGTCGGACTCGTCCAGCAGCAGGAGTAGCTGCCGTCCCGGACGAGCCGAGATCCACTCCGTAATGTGCTTGGTGAGTGCACTGGCAACATCACCCGCCGGAATATCCGGTGGCACGATATCCCGCCTGGCCAGCAGCGGCCACAGTGTTGTCCACACCGCCTCGACCGACACCGCTCGGCCGATCTTGAAGATCGATTCGTAGATCGCGATCCGGTCGTACTCGTCATCGAACTGGCGAGCTGCCTGCAACAGCAACGCCGACTTACCGAGCTGCCGACCGCCGTACACGATGCAGGGGCCCATCATGTCGATGATCTTGGCGCGTTCCTCATTTCGGCCGTAGAACATCTCCTGTCGAATACTCGCACCGGGGATGTCGGGGGCGAACGGCGAGGATACGGTGAATGGCAATAGGACCGACATGGTGATCTCACGACTCGGTTCCGGCTGGCACGAGAGGTACGCGAACGCGGCGTCATCGATCACGATCGTCGTTGGCAGCCGCCGGTCGCTACGGAACAGACCAGCCAGCTCGCGACGTGCGCCGGAATCGAGCGTGCCGAAGTAGAACACCACGACGGAATGATCATTCGGTTCGTCGCGCAGCATCTCCACGAGTTCACCGGGTGTCGGACCGCGCCAGATCCCCAGCAGACGCAACGAGTCGCCTGACGGACTCATCGCAGACCCGAATGCTGGCAGCAGGGCTTTGCCAGATGTGGGCCGCACACTATGTAAGTCGAGCCACCGGCCACGGCGGCCGGAGTGCCCACGCCGCGTAGGCGGGGTGGTCGCCTTGTCGAATTCGAACCCGACCTGCCCGAGGATCGACTTCACGTTACCGATCCGCGCCTCGAACGACCGGGCCTGCGCAAGTTGTAACCACTGGTCGATCCGGACTGCGGCGGTCGTTCCGCGACCGACCTGACCCAGCTCGATCTCGGCACAGGTCAGCATTTCGGCTAGCTCACCGGCAGGCAGGTCGCCGGTCGATATGCCCGCGCTTAGTGCACTGCTCAGTTGTGTGAGTATTGGGTGGCCGCCAGCCTCGTTCCTGGGGCGGGTGGCGGCGAATCTGTCCGGGAACGCCCCGAGGAAAAGGGACAGGTGGTCAGTGGCGTCGTGTTGGGTGGGCAGCTGACCGCCGGAGCGGATCGTGACCTCATACTCTGCCGCAGTGGTCAAGTCACCTTTGTCTATACACTGCTGGATTCGGTCGGCCGTATCGATGGGCATCCCGGCGGTATCCAGCGCATTGCGGGCCGCGGCGATCGCGGACTTCACGGCCTCGGCTCGATCGATCTCGATCTTGCCGAGGCTGTCGAGCACGACATTGAAGTCGCTGCGAGTGCCGCGGTGCGGCGCCTGACAGGCGTGTGCACGGGTTGTTAGGTCGGTCCACGTGTCTGCGCTCAACCGCCCGAACAACCGGTCGGAGTCGATACGAGCCGCGAGCGCGGCGGCGTTCTGGTCGACCTCGGCGATGGAAGCGTCGATTGCCTCCTCGCGCGCCGCCGACAAACTCTGTGCAAGCCGCGGATTGTGCGGCCGCAGCGTTTCGATGAGCAGCTGGGTACCCAGTTGGTCGTGTCGTTCGGCGCGCGCGTTGAATGCCGCGATCCAGCCGTTGTCTCCGGCATGCAGAGCGTCGAACGCCGTCTGTATGTCTGTCACCTCGGGCGGACGGCGCGGCGCGATCGATGGGAGGAGTTCGACAGCCGGGGCCAGAGTCAGCAGCCCGCTAAGGGTCCGAGCGGATGAGGTCTCGGGACCGTGGACCACCTCGGTGCCCATGAGTAGATCCAGGGCATTGTTCAGCAGTTTCAGCCCGGCGTCGGTCGCAGCATCACGGGCGACGTCCCCACTGTCGCGCAGCTCTGCTAGTTCGGCCAGCGCTGGTTCCCGGACCGCGGCCACCTTGGCCTTCAATTCCGCTATCGGATCAGTCATCCACGCCCCACTGCCGGATGCCAGCATGCTCTCTGTTGCGGTAACCCATCGGGCCAGTAGTTCAGTGACGTCACTCGCCCAGTCGAGCAGCTTGGTCCGTGCGTGGGCTTCGATCCTTTTCGCGTTCCGCTTGCGGCCTCGAGTATGCGCGGCCGCCCAGTCCAGAGCTTGCTCGAGACTGCGAGGTGTGCGTAGCTCGGCAACCCGAGTTCGGACGAATTGCAGGTCCTCCGGCGACGGCGCTTGGGAAGCAACAATATTGAGAGGTTTGCCCAGGTAGCCGTCTTCCGGTGCCATCCAGGTTTGCCACAGTTCTGTTGCCGGGCCGTACTTGATAGTGCGATTCGGCGCATTCCTGAGCTTGGCGGCTGCCTCCTGGGCGAAGGCGTCGTACTCCGACGCGGCTTCGGACGCTTCGATCACTGCGTTGGCGTTACGAGGAGTCAGATACACCCCGGCGTAGATGGCGGCTTGCAGCAGTTCTGTCAGCTTGCCGACGGCGTCGCCGGAACGCACGACGCTTGTGGCGGACTCACGCAGCGGATCGGATGCACCCGCGATAGGGGAGAGCAAGCCCGCGCGTACCGACGCCCCATACACGAGCATCTGCAAACCGGGATTGTCTCTGAGGTCGCTTGGTTGGAGGTCCGCGATTGTCGAGGCGAATTCGGCAGCATTGGATCCGGCGGAAGTATTCATTGCGGCGGCGAGCGCGGCGAGCCGGTGCGCGGCTCGGATCGAGGTATCGGCATTTTCCGCGACCGTGAGCCAATACGCCAGCGCCAGTTCACCTGACCGAAGCAGCGCGCAGTACAGCGAGATCGAGTTCGGTGTCTCCGGGCCGACTGTGGCAAGGTCCGGGGGCGGAACCGTTCGGGCCCGCGGCGCGCGCTGGGGCGAACTCGATACCGGGACAACGAGGTTCAGCTCAGCGAGAATATCCTCGAGCGGCGGCTCAGCCTGCTGTCCATAGTCGGCCCCAGCGGTGTCGTCTGCTGCGGTGCTGTCGTCACTGGCAGCCTCGTTGTCGGCCCCAGCGGTGTCGTTACCCGCGGCATTGTCGTCGTGCGGGGCCGCATTGGTGTCGGATCGTAGCGTGTACGCATCGGGCGACTCGGCGGAAGCCCTGGGCGCCGTCGTATCACCCAGGACGAACGCGTCGGGGACATTCACGAACGAAAGCAATGGAATCGCGGCAGGTAGCGCGGCTCGGACCACACGGTCGAGTTCGTGGGCACGCTCGAGGTCTCGGCCGGCTAGTTCGATGAGCTCCAACAACGCCAGGAGAGCGCGGATTGTCTCCGCATCGCTGTCGATGGTCAATTCACCAGCCAGAGCCCGAATCTGCGCGATGTCATCGGCAAGAAACTCTTGCCCGGCCAATGCCATAAGACGCCGAACCTGTACGACCCGAGCCGCGGCAGCGTCCGCCTCGGCTACAGCGTGCTGCGCATGCTGCAGGGCCGCCTGCGCCGTGCCCAGGTCTGCGACCGGTTCGTCGGCAACAGCTGTGGCGGCGGTCAGCACCACGCGCAGATTCCCGGAAAACTCTGCGATTCTGGCTATGTCCTTCGTGTCGGCCGGGACCCCGTCCGCGATCGCACTAGCCAGGGCGGGCAGGACAACAGAGGCGATCGCCTGCCACTCATGCTCCAATCGGTCACCTGCAGCAATGCACTCTGCCAGCAGTGTCGGGTTCTTCCCGGCACGAAGTTCTCGGGCCGTTTCGGTCGACAGACGTTTGGTCAGCTCGGCCACCGTGGACTCGTAGGTACCTGCCGTAGCTCCACTGAGTATCCCGCCTGTCTCCGGTACACCTGTTTCTTCGTCGCTTATGTCGAGAGTCTTCGGATCATCCGTATCGTCGAAATCGCCAATCTCGGAGAGGATCTCGACAAGCGTCTCCAGGCGGGTGGGCACTTCCGGCAATAATGGATACCGCTCCCGAACCGTTTGCCATACCTGCTGGACTGCATCGGTTTGCGCAGAGCCCCAGAACGGAGGCGGGTCTGCGAGTAGCCAGGCGAGGGCGGCTGTATCGCCGACGTGCCCGATCACCACCATCGACGACCACGCCGCCGCCCGCACCGCCGGTGTGGATCCGAAGTCCTCGATATCGAACATGTCGGCGTTGCGCCAATTCTGGTTCAGCGAGCCGAATGCCTCTGTCAGCTCGTCGGGGTCGGCCCTGAGGATGGTGGCGAGCTGATGTTCGGTCAGTGCGCTGATCGTGGCGGTTGCCTTGACCGATCCGTGGAAGCAGTCGTGCAGGATATGCGCCGCCAGCTCGTCGTCAGCACGAGCAAGTCTGGTCTGCACGGCCACGGCCATCGCGGCCGGCGGCGCGCCGGTGCGAAGCTTAAGAGTCCTATGCAGGAAGCCGGCGTAGGGATGATCAAGCTTCGGGAATTCTGCAATGAGATCGGCTCGGCCGAGGGCGCCGGCTGCCGATTTCGCGATCCTTGCTCGCCGTAGAATCTGGCACTCGTCCGCGGTAAGCCTTATGCGATCGGTGGAATGATACTTGTCGGTGTGGGATTCGGTGTACTGGCTCAAGATGCCCCCTCGTTCGCAATATGACCCACAACCCCTGCCCTCGGGCGCGTGTCGTGCTGGCTCCGTCGAGCCGGACGACGTGATTCCAATGGCCTAATCTCTATCATGTCGCAGGGAGACTCTCCGGTGTTGCGAGTCGAAAGAAATCTGAGGGTAACTGCAGGTAGAACCATGTGACCGCACTGTCGCTGAGCCAGACGGCACCTTGGGGTAAGCGCCGCTGACCGATGCGGATCAGCACCTGAATCGTCGACAGCGCCAGAGCGCGGCCTGCTGCGGATCCTGAGCTGTGTCCCCGTCGACGATTACTGGTGACATCCCGAAGACTGGCTCGCTTTCGGTAACGCTCCGCCGGTCTCCCCTCTCGTCGACCTAGGCGTACACCCGTTTGTCATCCATGCCAGGAATTTAGCAAATCGAAACGGGCACTGTCGATTTCGTGCGTTTCGAAGCAAATGGTCGGTTCGCAGCCCGCGTCGGTCACTGGATGCTGGCCCATCCCGCCATCCACATTCCAGTCCGGCCTACGCGGCACCGATATGCCCTCGCCAGGCGTCGATCATGTCGGCGATTCGTTCTCCGTCAGAGCTTGCGCCCCGCAATGCATCCGATACCTCCTCGACCGTCAACGGATACGACTGAGCTGCGGCAACCTTCTGGCGGTCATACGCGTCTCCGAAATATTCGCGGTCGCTCGTAGCGTTAATACCTATACTGCCCAGGGGAATTCATAGTTTGGGTCGTGGACTGTTCGTCGTAGGCCGAGCCAGCAGAATCTGGCTGCGGTCAGGTCGTAGGTCGTCCAGCGGCCGTGCTGGTACCAGAGCGCCTGGTTGGAATACCCAGAGGGATCGTCAGGGCAGTAGCCCAAACCGCCGTCTCATGAGTTGGCGTTCGACCATGAAGGTCGGATGCACTCCGGTGCCATGCAGTGAGCTGTTGCCGGTGCGGCACGCCCGCGCGATTCGCTCGCCTTCCGCTCCCGCCGGAAACCGTCTTTTCGCCAACGGCGCGAGCAGCGGGTCGGTGAGGGCGTCCAACGCCCGTAGCCCGGTCATGGCCCGCGCGATACGCAGGGCGGTGCTTTCCGAATCCGATCGTGCCATACCGGGAATGCGCGAAAGAGCCCGCAGACGCTCGGTGGGTGATTTCGCACGATCGTACCAGTTCGGCCTGGCCACGTTGTGGTGGGCGGCCGTGGTCACCACGTTCTTGCCGGACTCCAACAGGGCGATGACATCGTCATCGAGGCCCTCGAAGAGCACCTGCGGTGACGGGGCCACGATGACGCAGTCGGCGTCCATGGCAAGGATCTCGTCCTTCGGCAGGGTCGCGCGGACGCCGATCGGTCCGATACCGACCAGCTCGCCGGCATCGCGGCCGTTCTTGTGCGGGCTGAAGACCTTGACACCGACGATCTCGAAATCCTCGCTGGCGTGCGCGGCGCGCAACGTCGCACCAGGCGGCAACGATCAACGCGGTCGCGGCCGATTGCGGTGTCAGCCGCACGGTTATCTATCAGCAGTTCGGTGGATTGCTCGAGATGCACATTGCCATGCTCGACCGCGAACTTGCCCGCGCCACAAAGGGATTCGCTGATGCAGTCGAATCGCCCGACGCGTCGTCCATCCGGTCGCGGGTGGAGAGAGTGTTCGCCGTAGTCGACAACGACCCCGCAACGTGGCGGATGTTCATGATGCCGTCCGAGGGTGGACCGCCGGAACTGTACGAACGCCTGAGCTGGGCACGCACCATGGCCCTCGACTGCCTCGTCGGTCTCGTCCGCGCCAACACCGCCCCCTCCGACCGGGCCGATACCGAACTCACCGCGCGCACCCTGCACGCCGCTTACGACGAGTTCGTGCGGTTGCGACTGCGTGACCCCGACACCTACTCCATCGAAAGGCTCGCGGCGCATGCCGAACGGATCACCGAAGCGATTCTCGGTGTCGGACCCGTTGGTGCAACAACGAAACGCGAGCGCGAATCCCGCACTATCGCTACGGTTTCCACGCCGGGCGTGGAGCTGACGTTGCCACAGTGTGCCACCATCCGATCTGGGGGAGGGCGAGGCGGACAGAAAGTAGCAAGAGTGGCGATAGCTGCAAAGTTACTAACCACGAAAACGGGTCGGCATGTTGCAGTCTGACACGCCGTCGGCGGCAGCTCGAAGAGTCTAGCAGGGTTCCGGTAAAGTCCGCGCATGGGCGCTGATCTGCGGTTATGTGTTCGAATTGTCCGACACGCCAGGAAAGAAACGAGGGGCACGGCAGCACTCGAGAAGATCGCCTCTTCCACAAGTGCGTCACATCCGGAGTTCTGCCGAGGTACTCGAAAATGGCTCGCAGTGAACGCGTTCGGAAACCCTCGGAGGCATGGACCTATATTTCGTGCCGAAAGCGTCGAGCGGAGGCCCCGCCGATACTGACCGAATTAGCATTGTCGGCCGGCGATCGTACGGCGCTGGCAGAGCAGGCGGCGACCTTCGGGTTCGACGCGCTGTTGGAGCCGATCGAATTCGCACGGCAGGCGCACCTCCTGTCGAGACAGCTGCCCCCGGTAATCACCACCGCGGCACATGATTTCGACGTCGCGGGCGGGGGCCTACTGCTGATTTCGGGAGCTGCACTCGGACCATTACCGAACACCCCGGACAATCCGCTGACCCTGATCACCCACAAGACGCTGATCGCTCGTCAAGCTGCCATCGTAGCGGCTGGAATCGGGCACCTCGTCGGTTTCCGCTGTGAATCTGCCGGCCGACTCTGCCAGACTATCGTGCCGGTCTGCACACACCGCAAATTACAGCTGTCCGCCGGTTCGGTGAGCCTGGAAAGTCACACCGAGCAGTGCTTCAACCTCACCGCACGGCCCGACTTCATCGCGCTCGCCTGCTTGCGCGGTGATCCCGCCGCCGCTACCTATGCGCTGTCCGCGCGTCAGATCGAAAGTGAGCTGTCGGTGAAAAGCGTTGAGCTACTGCGCGAACGACAGTTCTACACGCGAGTCGATCCGAGCTTCGTCGCGGGGGCCTCGACGACCAGCTTCGTGGACCGCTGGCTGTCCTGACCGATCCGCCCGACGACCCGGTCGTGTGTTACGACGAGGACCTGATGATCGGCCGCACCATCGAACACACCGCCGCGCTCGGGGCGGTGCGTGATCTGTGGCGGCAGGCGCGAACCTCGGTCGTCCTGCATCCGGGCGACATACTGTTGATGGACAACTCTCGTATCGTGCATGGCCGGTCCGAATTCTATCCGCAATATGACGGTGGTGATCGTTGGCTGGCTCGCTGGCAGATCGCAAAATCATTGGCGCACACCCGGTTCGCCCGGGACGGCGAGTCGGCGGTGATCGAGATCGCTGGCTGCTGATACGCCCCGAGGCAGGGAATCGGGATCCGGAAGTAGGTGTGGGTCATCGTGATCGAGCTCGAATGTGCCAAGCAACGCCTGCGGCACTTCGCCGAGACCGTGCTGACCAGATCGCCCTTGTGCGCCGTGCTTTCGGCGCGGGCGGCAGATGACGACGAGGTCGCCGGACTGCTCACCGTCGGCCGCGACGAGGACGCCGATGCGCCGCTACTGTTTGCCGCCGCGAACTACCTGCTGGCCACGATGCCGCAGCATCGTCTCGCTCGGTACTACCCAAACCTCCACTCTCACTCGTAGAAAAGCCGCAGGTCAGAGACCTGCGGCTTTTCGTCCTTCTACCCAGTGTGGCGGACTGTGGGATTGGCCTGGGCGGATGGTTGTGGATTGAGTTCGAGTCGCGTCTGGTGTGTTGGTATCCGGATGAACATGGCGACTGGTCGGTTTTCAAGCAAGGTGAGGATCTCGCCATCATCGATCTGGGCATGAGTAGCTGAGGTAGGCAGGGCCAGTGTGCGAACCGAGGCCGAATTACGGCTGTCGCTGTTCTGCTTCGGGCGACGGTTGCCTGCCCTTGCTTGGGGAAACCCGACACTTCTCTGAAAGTCGGGTGGCGCCACCGGACGTGACTCTCTGCGACATCGAATCCTCTTCTCGTCGAGTGGAATACATCGCGATCCGGCACTCTAGCGTTTTCACTCCCGTTCCCCCTCCTTTGCCCAGCAGGGGCGCTGCGGTACGTGTGCTGGTTCCGCAGCTGGTCGCCGGCTATCGGTTTGCTCGCCCTCCCCCGATCACGCGGACACCGGAACCAGCAAGCTGGACGACCTCACGAAGTCGGAGGGCGAAAAGCGCTCGGTTCTTGAGGCGCGGCGGCTTACCGTGGGGACATGCCAGCCGACGATATGGGCGGACCGATGGGCGAATTGGTCCTCTGTGATGCATCGCCGAGCGTACTGCTCGCTGAGATGCGTGAGGCTGTCACTCGCTACGGGCCCGTCGTGAAGCAATCCACCCTGTCGACGACCGGGCATCTCGCCAACGATCTGCTGGGCGTAGACAAACGACATCGAGCACTGTTTCCCACTGAAATGCGCGCGTGGCTGCTGCGGGTCAAGGCTGCAGCTGAACAGCACAATTCCCTTGTTCATGTGATCGGGCGTGATCGCTGTTTCGAATGTGGCGCCAGCTCGATCTTCGAACACAAGAACAACCCGGTCGACAGATCCGCGCCCCGAATCCGGGCTCTGATCAGCGAGATCGGGGATCTGATCCACGAGGGTGTGGAGCTGGCAATGCAACTGTCCACCACGCTGAACAAGATGCTGGTGGAGCAGGCCCGCCACCGTGCGGCGGCAACAGGACAAGCGCAGTGCCCTGACCAGATCCGGATCGCTGCAGCGTGGCATCGGTGCGCGCAGTGCAATGACTGCGGGAGTCCCGAAACTGCTATCAGCACACCCGCTGCGGTGATGGTGCTACCGCCTGGCACCGATATCAGTGAGTTGTTCACGGGATCAACTGGTACTTAACGCTGATCTGACGCCCTCTTTTGATCTCGTAGACCAGCGCTTCGAACTGTAGGCGGGCTTGCCCGGGATATGTTGTGTCCCAGGCGGATCGCAGTACTTCAGATCGATCCTCGGCCAACGCCGGAAGGGGGAAGCCGTCGACAGCGGCGGTGAGCTCGACGCCCGACCGGGTCAAAACCACCCACGCCGAACAGGACGTGCCGGGCCACCACGAGGCTGTTGCTTCGCCGATCAGCGTGTGGTCCGATTTGCGCTTGGCCAATGTCACGCCTGCTGCTCGGTCGAGGGCGAAAACAGCGGCACGGTCGGGTCGATCGTGTTGGCCGGCACCAACATGTCTGCGTCGTCGGGCAGGTGCAACTTGACGTGCGCGCCGGGGTGCCCTTCGGCGTCGATCAGGACGATCCCGCTCGACTCGACCGCGCAGCCAACCTGCGCAAGCACAGGCGCGAACCGGCCGCAGTCCACCGCGCCCAGAACTCCCACACGCGTAGTACCGATCGTCACTTCGACGTCGCCGTCGGCCAGCCACACGAGAACATCGTCGACGCGCAGCGATTTCGGTCCGGTGCGACCACGCGCCGCGATCACTGTGTCTAGCCCAAGCCGGTCCGGTCCGGTGGTGCACACCTCGATCCAGTAGCTTCCGAAGCTCGTCCCCGGAACGACCCTTGTCGGAGTATTCCCTCGCATGACTGTAGATCGCCGGACCGCGGATCGCTGATACGTGTTCGTCGACTGTCTTGCCCTGAGAGTGCTCCAAATGCTTTGTGCTGCAACCGAAATAATAAATTTCCGTCAGTGTAGCGACTCTGGTCCTGGCCACCGAGGAATCTGTATTCGATCGAGGGCGTCGTGAGGACTGGGCCGTTGTCTGGAGCCATGTTAGCGTTGAGGTACCCGCTATGGGGTCGCCGGACGAACCGCGACTACCAGTGAGGCCCCCGGAAATTGTCCGTGATCGGACGCTGTCGTTGACGCTGCGAGGCGTCTATTCGGCGTGCCATATCGACGGTCAACTCTGGCCACCACACGACATGGAGTTGAAAGGCGACATTGCCATGAGTCATGACCAGCCCTACCTGCTGTTCCTTCCCCAGTCCACGCCTGCGAAGCATCGAGTGTTCGCTGTTGTGGACGAACCGGGTTGGGACGAATTACGTGCCGTCGCTACGTTCAACCACCGCTGGGAAGCGGTACGACTGGCCGACGCTTTGAACGAACTCCTCGCTGGAGGTGGACTTGCTTCGGAGTTCGTTGCCGAAGCGGTAACGGGTGCTCCAGGGCCGGTTCGGGCAGAGGTTGAACGGATCGTGGCCACCATCACCGCGGACACCGCCGATAAGACTGGCGGTAGCAAGCGCGGGCGGTCTTGGTCACGGTACGGGGACGCACTGATCCGTCCGTCCATTTGCGGTGTGATGCGCTTTCCTCTCGGCCCAACCGATTCCGGCGAGGATGAATACGAGCCCTGGGGCGACATCACCCCCCGAACGGCGGGCGCGCTTCAGTGGGCAGGGGAGTGTCTGGCCGATGAAGTGTCCGAGATGGGGGACGAGGCTCTTCCTCCTCGTCTGCAAGGGCAGGGCAGCGTCTTCCGGCGAAAGTTCGCCAAATCCGTTGAAACGCTGGTAGATGACCTGAGCCGAGGCGAACGTCCGGAGCCGCGCTGCACGGCTGAGGAGATCGCTTTGTGGTTGATGATCGGTGACGCTGAGGCGCTGGTGGAGGATATGCGCCCGGCAGCGCTCGAAGACCTGCCGCCAACAGAATTCGATTACGCCTTCGATGATCTCCGGGAGTCGCTTTACCAGGATCTCGATTTCCACGACTACTTCGAGCCTGTCGGGAAGGAGACTATCTTCGCGGAGAGTCTCGATCGACTGTTCGAACCCTTCAACTACCCTCGGCCGCGTCCACGTCGTCGTCCGTCCGCATCCGGCCTGCGTTGAACCGGAGGAAGTACCTCCGAGCTGGCAAGCCGCGGGCTCGGAGGTCTTCGAGTGTGCTTGGCCAGTGCGGTGGCCTCGACTTCGTCGCAAAGTCCTCAGGTGGGTTGTCGCGGTGGCTGGTACTCGTTGTTTGGCCTGGCTGGTTCGTTTCGGGCGGCCGTGGGTATCTCGGCGAGGGATACCGCGGCGTCGAAGGGCAGCACGGATTGTTTCGGCCACAACGCCGAGGTGGCGATCCGAGCCAATGATTCGCCGCCTTGGTAGCGGGTGACGGCATGGTCGGCTTCGCTGTCGGTGAGGCGGCGCGGTTGGCGGATCTTGACACCGCCGGCGCGGAGGATTCGCAGGATGCTGCCTTTGGCGAGCCGATATCGGATGGTGAGTTGGTTTGTGGAGGAACCGTTTTGATAGGCCGTACAGATCGCAGTGCGTTGGTTATCGGTGAGGCGCAGGAGTGGGGCGCGGTTTGGTGGCGGTGTGGGGTTGGCTGGGTCGGTGGGGTTTTCGGCGAGTCGTTTACGGAGCCGGTCGAGCGTCGCGATGAGATGGGCCTCGGTGGAGTGGCCGCGCATGAGTTCGATGGCCGCCGCTGTTCTCTGTTGTGCGGAGCATGCGGGTATGCCGTAGATGTCTGCGAGAGAGGAATATCCGGTGGCTGGAGTTGTGCGACCGCCGTCGGACGGGTCGGATCCGCGCTGGTCGAGGTTCGAGTTGTCGTGTCGCGCATGGAGTTCGGCGGCACGGTGGATGTCGTCGAAGAGCGGGGTGAGAGTGTGAGTGACCTCGATGCCGGTGCGAAAGTCGAGATAAATTGCACAACAAAGGGTGTGGTTGATCATGCAACGGGTCCCTTCGGTCGAGGTCTGGTAGAGGGTGTGGGGATCGGTGAGCAGCTCGACTGCGTTGCGCAGGCAGTCGGCACCGGTCGCGAGTTCGGTGCCGGCGGACGGACGTCACCGACGATAGAACCTTCCGTTGCCGGAAGACGTCGTCGATATCGACGTCGTGATCGGTTGGGGGAGAGCGGAAATCGAGGTCGATGCCTCCGCGTTGCTCCTAGGCGCTGATGGAAAGGACGGTGCCGATAGCGATTTCGTCTTCTACAACCAGCCCGAGTCGCCGAACGGTTCGGTGCGGTTCGTGGGTGTCCAGGCGGCCGATGGCTGTGCTCAGGCGCGGATCGCTATCGACTTGTCTGCGCTTCCGGTCACTGTGGAGACTGTGGCGTTGGTCGGTAGCGTTGGGACCGGAAGTTTTGGGGGAGCTTGGCGAACTCACGCTTTCGATCGTTGACCGAGCTGGGCAGTCGTTGGCCGAGTACGCCACCAGCGATGCCACAACGGAATCGGCGTTTCTGTTCGGCGAGGTCTATCGACGCGGCGGCAAGTGGATTCGCGCGGTTGGGCAAGGGTGGGCATCCGGCCTTGCTAGTCTGGCAACGGATTTCGGTGTTGATGTCGTAGATGAAGCGGAACTCGAGCGGGTCGATGGGGAATCCGAGGTGGAGCCGTCGAGCGAGTGTAGAGCGACCAGCATTACTGCTGGTGCAGGTGACTCTACTGATCACAAAGTTGGCTGGTCGTATCGGTTGTGGAGCCAGGCACGGAAGTGGTGCGACTATGAGGTCACTGTCGAAAATGAGCACCTGCCAGCGATTCGAAGCCTGTGGTCACAAGACTTTCTGGACGGGAGCGCCGCCGTGACACAGGATGTCGAGTTGGTTCCAGAACCGGGCGGAACGCGAGGTCCTTGGGCGATATCGGTTCGGGTGCAAGGTCGAACGATCCGCTACATCGGTGCATCGGAGGAACAGAAGTGGGCGGGAGTCGTCAGGCGCATCGTCGCGTCGGGATTCGTCCCCACGATAGCCGAATTTGGGCTCGATAATACGACGGCTGGGACGGCGTCGAATTCAGCACATACGTGCATATAGCACTCGGTGAACCCCGCGACGCGCTTCCTCTGAACGAGCCGCCCACGGTTCCGTACACAATGCTGCCGCGGTCAGGGATTGTGCAGGTCACCAAGGAAGACGAACACTTCGATGCCCTGCTCAGCTTTGTGCCCGAAGGTGGATATGGTCTGTTGTTCGTCACCCTGCACGAGAAGTCTCCCGACACTGGGCGAGGAAAGCCTCACGTCGAGGTGCGTATCGACGGTCAGCGGGTAGGCCAGCTCACCCTGTAGACGATCTTCGTCAGCGGCACACCGACAGGCCTGCCGTCCGCACGACGACCGAGATTCTTTGTTCTGTTTGCTGGCGTATTGCTGAACTGCTGAGGCCTCCGGCGTGTCGTTTGGCGACATGCCGGAGACCTGCTTTTCGAAGAACGACGAGGGCGCTCGGCTTCCAGGTGAGTTCGACGATACGAGCTTCGAGTTCTTGCAGCTCAATGGCTTTGATGGTGACGATCTGGATGGGCTCGGCCAACTCGACCAACGACACGCAAACGTCACGCTTTCAGTGGGAATTGACCGGATTCAACGGGATTCGTTGGGATCTTGATTTTCGGTATCCATGCAGCTCACGGGCACTATTGGGAACTGTCGAGAACTCAGAAACATCGCCGACTCAGAAACGGCAGGTTTCTGGTTCGAGTCCAGATGGGGGAGCTTTGACCAGGGCGAACGTATCAGTTCGACCCTGGTTTTGTCCGTTTCAGGGGTCGGACGACACGCTTTCAGCCCGCGAGGCGTCCCAAGGCTGCGGTGAAGTCGGGCGCTTCGCTGGGATGGCCGATGTAATGGCGTTTGGGAACCGAGTCGTTAGCATGGTCGAGGTGCTGGGCTGTGTACTGATCGGCGACCAGGGAGGCCACAGCTTGCGGAAGGTCTTCCGAGTGACCCACGCGAACTTCTGGCCCCGAGCTTGGCGCCACAGCCGGCTGAAGTTGTGTGGATCCCAGATGTCGCCGTCGCGATTGCGCCACCGGCAGCCGCCGATACGTGGCACGGTGCAGCCCAACCACCTTGCAGGCGAACCGCTCCGACAAGCCCTGCACCTGTTTGAGCATGTCCACGGCCCGCCGCTTCGTGGCTGGGCTCAGAATTTCTCTTCGCGATCTCCCGCAGCGCGTCCTTCTCAGCTCGGCATCGGCCAGCAACCACGTCAACCGAGCATTCTGGTCCCGCAGCTCCCTGAGCTCCTTGGCCGCATCAGTGTCCATGCCGCCGTACTGGCGGCGCCAGTTGTACTGCGTGGCCACCGAGACTTCGAGCTCGGCGGCGGTCTCCTCTCCTTCCACGAAATCGTGACCCAGAAGTCAACCGAACCGACTCCGCGAAACCCGGGCAACATCAGGTCGCGACGGGCGGTGAGGGCGCTGAGTGGCCCAAAGCGCCTGTCATCGGGCTTGGTCATCTCTGGTATTGGGCTTGCAGTTGCCGTTTGTAGATCTTGCCCGAGTCGTCACGCGGCAGAATGCTGACGATGCGGATAGCGGCCGGAATTTTGTAGTTGGCGATCTGTCCTGCCAGGCTGGCCCGGATGTGTTCTTCGGTCAGCTGGGTGCCAGGTTGTGGGACGATATGGGCGGCAACGGATTCGCCGAGGTCTCCGTGGTGGGGGATGGCGAAGACAGCGACGTCCTCGACACCGTTGACCGCGGCGATGGCTGCTTCGATTTCGGCGGGGTAGATGTTGACGCCACCGGAGATGATGATCTCGCTCGAGCGGCCGGTGAGATACAGGTAGCCGTCGTGGTCGAGGTATCCGGTGTCGCCGACGGTGATGAATCCGGGGACCGAGCCCGCGGGTGCGGTGTCCTGGTTGAGGTAGGTGAAACTCGGCCAGTAGTCGGCTCCTCGGACGAATACTTGCCCGATTTCTCCTGGGGGACAGGGGGTTCGGTCGTCATTGACGACCACGGCGGTTGAGCCGTCGGCGCCGCGGCCGACACTGCCGGGGTGTGCGAGCCATTCGGAGGCGGTGATCCAGGTGATGGTGCCCGCTTCGGTGCAGCCGTAGAACTCGATGAGTGCATCGCCGAACCATTCGATCGCGGCGCGTTTGACCGTCGGCGGGCAGGGGGCGGCGGAGTGGATCACATGCGTGAGGCTGGAAACGTCATAGCGGCCACGGATTTCGGGAGGAAGCGACAGGAGCCTGGAGAGCATCGTTGGGACGACTTTGGCCTGGGTGATGCGGCGTTCGTCGACGAGTTGGAGAAATCGCTCGCTGTCCCAACGCGGCATGATTGTGATGTTGGTGCCCATCCGCAGCGCGAGTACCGCGACCGCGTTCGGGCTGGTGTGATACAGGGGACCGGCGACGAGCATCTGCCCGCCGGGTGTGAGTCCCATGCGGTTGGCGGTGCCGCCCGCGATGGATAGCAGTTGATGCGGTGTCATGCGTTCGCGGAGAACGCCTTTGGGTGTGCCGGTGGTTCCGGAGGTGTAGATCAGTCCCATGGAATCCGCGATGGCTCCCTCGAGGTAGCCCAGAGGTTCGAGGTGATCGCTGATCCGCTCCTCGAGGGTGCAGTGGCGGTGCGTCGGCTGCGCGAGCGCCCGGTCGAGGCCGGCCTCGTCAAGGAGTTCGACCGGCATGGCGACTTCGATGATGTGTGCGTCGACGCCGGATCGGGCGATTGCTCGTTCGATCGTGTCGATGAATTCGGTGTGGGCGATGATGACTCGCGCGCGGCTATCGGTAAGGACGTGGGCGACCTCTGGTCCCTGCCACCGGGTGTTGATCGGGACGGGATTTGCTCCGCATGCGGCGATCGCGAGAGAAGTCTCCAGGAACTCGATGTCGTTGCGCAGCATGACCGCGACGCGGTCGCCGCGGTTGGTACCTTCGGCGACGAGGGCGGCGGCGAGTCGGCCGGCTCGATTGTGGGCGTCGTGCTGATTGCGGGTCCGGGTTCCGCAGGCGATGGTGGGGTTCGTCGGGTCGTTGGGCGAGACGTCATCCATGAGCCGCAGTGTGCCACTACCGGCGGCAAGTTGCGGCTTGCACTGCTGCCGACTCAGCCGGGAGTGAGGTCGAAGAAGTCAGCGATCGCGCCGGTAGCGTCGAAGCCCGAGACAGGATTGCCGCAAACCCATCGCATCCCGGTCGAGGCACCAGGAATCTGATGTCCGCCACCGACGACGGTGTAGAGGGTGACTGGTGCGAGACCGGATTCTCGATAGTCGGTCCGACACACCTGCCCCTCGCCCGCGGTCGTGCCGTCGGCGTTCACCCAGTGAAATGACGGCGGCACGGTGATCCCGTTACGGTGGGCGAAGTACGCTGCCGATAAGTGTGGCCCCTTGGGAAACCATCCCCGGAAGTTGACGTAGCCACCGCTGTAGGGCGCGAGAGGGTCGTCGGTGCCATGGATAAGGACCACTCGCACTGCCATCGGTGGTCGAGATGATGTCGTGAGATTTTCCGCAGCAGGCTGGTTACTTGCGATAAGTGCCGCTCCCGCGAGCAGTTCGGGCGCGTCGTGCAGCAGCCGAATCGTCATCTGCCCGCCGAGTGAGAATCCGACTGCGTACACCCGGTGCCGATCGATCGACCAGGCCGACGAGACCTTGTCGACCAGAGCGCCGAGGAAACCGACGTCATCGATGTTCTTCACATTGCGGGCGAGCATGGTTGCTTTGCGCGCCCCGTTCCATTCCCGCTGAACAGCGTCGGGGTAGGCCACGATTGCGCCACCCGACTCCACTAGAGAGTCGAAGGCTCCGGAAGCAAACTCGCGGATGGAATGACCGGTTTGGAGGGTGCCGTGCAGAACCATCACCAGTGCGGCGTCGGCACGTAGGTGCCGGGATCGAACGAGGGTATAGGTACGCCGTCGTTGCGAATGGGTCAGCGTGTGGTGGCTAACGATAACGCCTGGCATGTTCTGCGTTCGAGTCCCCACAACTGATGAGTGTGACCCACAGCGCGACCCAATGACCAGCCAACACCGTAGCGCTGAGCGGACCAACGCGGTTCAACCGGAAACAAAATTGCTGGTAGTAGACTCCGAATTCGACTTCCGCGGACAACGAGCCGGATAGTTGCGAGGTGTGGCCACAGCAGGCGACGAAGGACCGCCACAGTCGAATGAACGGGGAAGAGCGAAGCGTGTGGTATCTGATCGATGCCGCGGCACCGGGGATGGTCATTCGTCACGTGCCCGAGGAAGGCATGCCCCGCGAGCGGACCCTGCATCGCGCGATCCGTCCCAACTCCTTGGCTGGTGTTGCCTCTTCGGCCATCACGGACGCCATCGCATCGAACCAGATGTGCGCCCGCGAAATCCGGATCCGCGGCGAGGGATACAAGGTCTTCGCGCTACCGGTTCCGGGACCCGACGGAGGGCCTCTGGCGGTTCAGATGTGGGTCGGTCCACAGGCCGATACCCCTGCGGACCCTCCCGCGATCGATGTCCTGGTGTGGGACGGCAAACAATGGACCGTGCGCAACAATGGGCGGGGTGGGGCGGTGCTGCCCGAGGGGTTTCCACTGCTGCACGGGGCGTGGTTTCTGTCGCGGATCATCGAGTGCGAAGAACGCGACCGGCTGATCACCGCAGCGCTCGACGCGCAACCAGGAACGCACTGGCAGGGACCGATGCGGGTCCTGACCGCCAATGACGAGAAGACAACTCGTGTCTACGGACTCTTCCGCTACCACTCACCGCATTCATTGCGCGGGCTGCTGCTCCAAGTGGAGCAGGATCGCCAACCCGGCATCGTGCTACCGACCTATCACGGCGACGCGGCCGTCGGGCTGCTCGGCGGAACCATCGCATTGATCGACACCGAAACCCTCCAGATTGTCGAGTGGCTGACGCCGCCGCTGACCAGCATCGCCTGGCGGCATCACCCAGCATCCCGTGGCACCGACCCGTCGGCGGATCGCAAAGAATTCAACTTGACCACAACGCATCTCATCCACCCCGACGATCTTGGTTACTACCTCACACCGCTCTTGGACCTAGTGAAAGACCGCATCAAATCGGCCCGATCGGTCGTTCGGCTGCTCACCCTTGAACATGATTGGCAACTCGTTGAGCTTTACTGCATACGACTACCCCACGGGCTACCCAGGTTCCTGACATGCCTGATCCGACCAGTGGGAGACGACATGCGGCCAGGGCTCGTTTCCGAAAACTGACCCCACCGAGACGCCGCCGAGATCGACCTCCTGGTCGCGACGCAGGCCGCCAATGAATGAGTGCAGGCGCAGTCATCAGCCGCGTGCAACCCACTCAGCACATACCCGGACACCAGGTAACAGGTGCGCTCAGCTTTCAACAACGCTCAGCGTATCCCAGGCCGGTCGACCTGCGGCCGTTCCGAGTTCCGGGCCATCGGCGCTACATGAGGTGCAAAAGTACGGTGAGATTCACCCGCCACCGACATCAGGGCCGTCGCGACCGGTGCGTGGCGAGAAGCGGTGGCTCATTTGTGGTCTGGCATCGGCGAATCCTGAAAGAGTTCGCCCACCGCAAGGGCCCTCACACCAGTGGCTATCCAAGCAGCAGCTCCGGCGGGTTCTTGCAGGGTGTTGGCGCGCAGGGCGCTGTCCTCGGAGGCAGCCATGAGCTCGAGGGCCGAATCGTGCGCGTCGGCGCGGCCGAGTGTGTGGAACTGCTCGCCGGCCCATGCGATCGGGATGCCTGGCAACTCGGCCGCTGAGACGATTTCGGCCTTGCCGCGTTTGTGGAGTTCTGAAGACAGAGTGCCTATGGGGCAGCCTGGGTGCTTACGATCTGTTCGAGAGAGAGTATCGGCCGCAGTCGAGGCCGACTGTCCGTTCGTGGTCAGCGAATCATGTTGCCGGCGCCATTCACATCCGCGCCAGTAGTCCCGGTCGCATGCCCCACAACAGCTTTCCGGTGGCCGTATGCGATCAGCTCGGAACCCGTGATTCCCGGGACAACGACCACCGCCTTGTCGATGACTCGATCGGCAGCAGACGAAGTCGCCGCGACGGGCAGCTCTCGGACCGGCGACCGCCCCGAATTGGAAGCAGCCGTGGGAAACTCGAAAGCTGGCGACACGGCCCGTATTCCTCCCACTGCGGCCCCGAAATACACCCGGCAGCCCGATTCGACCGCCCACCGTGGTGGCTTACGCACCATACAGCGCTGTGTAAACGCCGACAACCAGATTCGGGCTGTCCGGGCCTAGCGTTGGAGGACACCCTCACCGCGATCCTGGCCCGACACGGGATCGCCCCTGCCGCACCAAGGTTACTCGGATCATCGACCATGACCAGACATCATGCGGCGCAACCAGTTACGCAAAGGTCGAGCGAATTGCGACGACCTGAGACACGGTCTACTGCGAGCCGTGTTCGCTGGCGGGGACTCAGCGAAAGTCCTTCTGCCGCGATCATTGTTGTCACAGAGCAGTAGCCGCACCCCGCATCTGGATCACCATCTCCCGACCGGTGATCGCGGTACCGGATAGTCGCCGGTAGCGACTGTGGACCCGCCGCGACGACGACCCGCACCTCGGACCGCCGCTGGCTCATCTCGGGTGCTGGCACCGATGCGCACCAAAGTGCCTGTCGCACTCAGGGTATCGATCAGTTGCGACATCGGGTGTGGGAGCAGGACGGCGGACGGTCCAAGATCAGAACATCATCGACATGGTGAACTTTCAAGCGCCCATTAGCATTTCGAGAGGGGATCACGCAATCGGCGCCGGATCCAGGATCGGCGTGCCGTCGACACTGCTGTCCTTTTCGCCTTCCCGCCAATGGGAGCACGTCGAATCCGCCGTGCGCCTACCGTGTATACGGTTATTAAAGACAAAGGCGCACTGTGAGATTCGACATGATCGCAGCAGGATGTTCTCCACTCCACATCGGTGATGCCGGACGGATCGCGTCGGCCTTCGACTTCGATCTCACCTCGCGGGGAGAAGCCGGCTTTCGCGACCTCGCCCAGCTCGCTCCAGCTCCGTTGTCCCTGTCGCACTGCACTCGATCGCGGGCCGAGGTCGTGATGAACGGCCCCCCGGATGCCTATGCCGCGTGGTGGCGTCTTCCCCCGAACTCCGGGATGAATATCGTTGCTGCCCTGGACTTCTGCTCGGGAACCGTTTTCGCAGTCGATATGGCCGCGCGCATCGGCTGGCACCACGGCCGGGCGCCGGCGCACCGGCGCCGACTTCACCATCGCGCCATGCGGGCGCGGCGTGACTATTGCTCGACCCATGGCGCGGTATCGGCACGGGGCTCTGCCCGGCTGTCGGTGACCAGGCTGCCCGCAAGGACTTTCAGAACAAGGATATTCGCCGAAAGGAGCCACTGTGCCAAGCGATCGCCAGCTGCGAAGTCGGTCGAAGACGGGGCTATGACCTCCATCGACGCGCAGGCGCGCAGTTACGGGCAGCATCTGATGCTCAGGCTGTGCGACATAGAACGGGTGGATGCGCTCGATGACGCGACTCGTCTCTCCGATTTCCTGGTCGCCCTGGTAAACGCGATCGAGATGCGGATCCTGGAAGGCCCGCACGCCGCAGCGGAAAGCGGAGACGACGATCACTACGGTTATTCGGCGGTGGTAATCCTCTACGAGTCGCACGCGGCCGTACACACCTATCCGAATCGCCGCGAACTCTTCCTCGACATTTTCTCTTGCCGGGCTTTCGAAGCCCAGCAGGTATACAACACCTGCACGCGCTTTTTCGGCGGGTTCACCGTCAGCGAGTACGCGGTGCTCGATCGCGGCTTGCACTGGACGGCGCCGGCAGCGGAGCGCCTATCCGACTGGATGGAAAGCCGCTGACACGCGGCTTCGGACGAACTCGTTCGGGAGGTATCACACGATGCAAAACCAAGTCACCGACTATCGATTCACATCCCATGGCCCCGACGCCTCGACCACCCCGGTGAAGACCGGCCGTGTTCGAACGTACAAGGGGGCCTACATCTCCATCACCTCACTATGCAACACCGACGTCTGCACGTACTGCTACGCGCGTGACCAGAAGACCGAGTCGCACACCATGCCCATCGAGTTGTTCCGCGAGATCCTCGACCGGCTCCAGGAGGTATCGGACTTCCCCGAGGTGTACCTGGTCGGCGGGGAGCCGACCGTGATTTCGCAGCTCGACCAGTACCTGGCCGAGATCGAGCGCCGGAACTGGACCACCACGATCTACACCAACGGCGGTTTCAACGCCAAGCGCCGCGACATGATGCTGGCCAGCCCCGCTGTGCGGAGAATCGTCTTCCATTACGACGAGTTGCTCTTCGACAAGTTCAAGTGGCTGCGCTCGCGCTGGGAGGACAACCTGCGGACGATGGGCACCAAGTGCGAGACCTCCATCAATGGGGTGATCGACGGGCCCGACTTCCCGCTCATCGAACTCGTCGATCTGGCGGCCGACCACGGCGCGGCACTGACCTGGATCTTCGCCACCCCGACCTCGGGAGGCACCCCGTTCCTCGGACTGGGGCAGATGCGGGAGTTGGGCCCGGTCGTGCAGCGGATGCTGCTGCACGCCGTGGAACGCGGTGTCAAGACTTCGCCCGACCTGCCGATCCCACTGTGCATCTTCGAACCGGACTTCTTGAAGGAATACGGCGAGCGGTTCGCGTTGATCCGCCGCTGCCAGCCGTTCGCCTATTTCCACGTGGACGGCCGGGTCAGCTACTGCACCGCGATGCCGGTCTACACCGCGCCGCGGCCGGCCGACGCCGAGCAACTGGCGCAGACCATCGAGCGGCATCGCGAACACGACCGACAGCTCAAACAGCAGCCGTCCTTCCCCGAATGTGTCACATGTGAGGCGCACATCAAGCAGGTCTGCCAGGGCGGCTGCATGACCTACAAGGTCTACGGGAAGACGCCGGCCCCCAAAGACAATCGCGTGTTCATCGACCTGTCCGTGCCGCCCTCGCCGAATCGGGATGCTTAGGAGCACGAGGTGAACACTCCGCGAAACACGATGACTTCGTTCGCGTTCGGCGACGTGATCCGGTGCTCGCTGGCGGCCGCGCCGGCGCCCAGTAATTACACCGAAGACTGCTTCGTGACCTCTGAGCTCGGTTACAGCGACGTCATCGCCAAGTGCATGCCGGCTCAGGCCGAGACGACGAGCGGCGCGTTCATCGGTGTGGGGCCGTGCCAGAACCTGACCTACGTCGGCGCGCTCCGGCCCCGGCTGTCGCTCATCTGCGACAGCCGCCCGGACAACCTGCTGGAACACCTGATCTTCAAGATGCTCATCGAACGAGCGGCGGATCCCCTCGGCTATCTGCTGCTGCTGTTCTCCCGCACTTGCCCGGACCGGCCCCCCGCCGAGGAACTGCGCACGCCGCAGGACCTGGTCGACGCGTTCGAGAAGGGAGTGGTCTCCCCGGCGCTCTACGAAGAGAACCTGGCCCTGCTGCGGTCGACGGCGGCCCGCCGCTGGGGGCTCGATCCGGCGCACATCGATCGGTTCGACCATCTGTACGGCGAGTTCTTCAGGCGGCAGCTCGACATCTTCGTATTCAATGAGAAGAGCGATATCGCCGACGAGTGCCCGAGGATGCGCGACATCCTGGTCGCGACGACCTCCACCGGATGGAACTTCCATTTTCTGACGGATCGGTCCAGGTTCGATTACGTACGGCAGATGCACCTGCGCGACCGCATCATCCCGGTGCTGGGGAACCTGTGCGAGCCGGACAGCATTGCGTTGCTCAACGACCTGCTCGAGCACTTCGGTGAGACGGCGGACACGGTCTACCTGTCCAACATCGAGGACCACATCCTGAGCCGGTACTTGCTGTGGCCCGACGGCTCGGTCACCGACCCCAACCCCGATGCGCTCATCACGGACGAGTACCGCCCCGACTATGCACGTCTGGTGGACGCGCTCGCGGCGCTCCGCGTGAATCCGGAGGCGATGCTCATCCGGTTCTTTCATCCGGGACGGTCCAGGGGCCGGCACATCGGGGTGCTGCCGTACCTGGACTCGACCGTCTGCCGCTTGACGACTTTCTTCGCCGCTTGGCGGGCGGGGCCCGCCTCGCTGTTCGACACCTACCTGTAGTGGCATTAGCAGAACGGAGAAGTTCGTCTTGAGGGCGCACGTCCTTGTCATCGAGCCGCTGAGCGCCGGCGCCCGGCTACCGATGGCTGCGCACGCGCTGGGCGCCGAGGTGACCGCCATGGCGCTCGACCGGGGCGCGGTCCGGCTCGGCGAAGCGTGCCGCTCCCATATCGACCGGCTGATCCACATCAACGTCAGCGACGAGGCGGCGGTGCTGGGCGAGGTCGAACGCCTGCATGCGGCCCGGCCCATCACCGCCGTCATCCCCGGGTTCGAGTTGTTCGTCCCGCTGGCGCATCGCCTCGCCGCCCGGCTCGGCCTGCCGACCAACGAGCCGTCCCTCGTGGACGCCACTCGCCTCAAGGACCTGATGATGGCCCGTGCCCTGGCCCGCGGCCTGCGGGTGCCCCGCACCCACCTGGTCCGTGATCGGAGGCAGGCCATGGAGGCCGCCGCCGAGGTCGGCTACCCGGCGGTCGTGAAGGCACCGGACAGCACGGCCAGCACTGACGTCTACAAGGTGCACGATGAGGCGGCGCTGCTGGATCGGTGCGCGAGAATCTGGCGGCGCCCGCCGGACGAGGATTGGGATTTCCCGCTCGAGCCCTCGGCCCTGGTGCAGGAGTTCGTGGCCGGGCCGGAGCTGAGCGTGGAGACAGTGAGCTTCGGCCGGGGACCCGCCCTGGTCAACGTCACCGACAAGCTGGTGACCGATGGTCCGCACTTCGTCGAACTCGGGCACTGCGTGCCGAGTTCGCTGCCTGAGTCGGCACTGGAGGCCGTCGGCGCGGTCGCGGCTGCCGTGCACGAGGCGTTCGGGATCAGGGTGGGCGCCGCCCACCTGGAACTGCGGCTGCGCTCGAACGGCGAACCCGTGCTGATCGAAGTAGCCGCCCGGCTCGCGGGAGACCGCATCATCGATCTCGTCGAGGAGGCCACCGGAGTCGACATGTGCCGGGAAACGGTACGCGCCTTCCTGGGCGCCGCGGGGCCGGAGCGGCCGCTGCGCTATGGCGGGGCCGCGTGTGTGCGGTTCGTCACCGCGCCGGGGGCGGGGTCGTTCCAGGTCGACGCCGCTCAGGCCCGGTCCCTGCCCGGCGTGTACGACCTGCAGGTGCCCGATGCCATCAACGCATCCGGGGCGATGCGCGACTACCGGGACCGGCACGGGAACCTGGTCGTACGCGCCGGGACGGCAGCCGAGGCACGCCGCCGGGCGGACCGGGCCCTGCGCCTGATCTCCTTCACACCTGTGACCACCGACGCCATCGCCCAGGAAGCGCCATGATCGAAGCGAAGAAGCCAGCGATCGTCATCTTCGGGCTCAACCTCTCCGATGGACTGCGGACGTTCGTACAGGCCGGTCACGACCTCGGCGTCGAGGTGGTCTTGATCCATGAGCCGTTCAGTGGCGACCTCACGTCGGCCGGCGGGCTGGCCGAGTTGTACCGGCGGCGGCAGGCGATGGTGGACGCGGCCGTCGAGGTCGCCTCGCTCGATGTGATCCGCGCCCTGGCCACGGTGCAGACTCTCGCGCAGCGCTATGAGATCCGGGGCGTCTACGCGGGCGGAGAGAGATACGTCGAGGTGACGGCCGGTGTGGCGGCGGTGTACGACCTGCCGGGTCCCGGACTGCGGGCCGCCTCGATCTCGCGCAACAAGCTGATGCAGCGGGTGCTCTGCGAGCGGGGCGGGCTGCCGGTTCCCGCGTTCGCCGTGATCAACTCCGCCGAGCAGGGGCACACATTCATGGCCGGCCGGGGGCCGGTCGTCGCCAAGCCGTGTACGCGCTGGGGCAGCGCCGGGGTCCGGCGGCTGGACAGCCCGGCTGATCTGGACCGCTACCTCGCCGACCACGCGACTGAGCAGCACGGCTGCACGCTGCTGCTGGAGGAGTATCTGCCCGGGATCGAGGTCAGTGTGGAATGCCTGGTGCTCGACGGCACGGCGATGGTCACCAGCATCACCCACAAGGGCAAGGGCACCGAACCGTACTTCGTCGAGACCCTACAGGTCGTACCGGCCGAGCTCGCCGACCACCAGCGCGCCGCCTACCAGGAACTGGCCTGGCGCGTCATCGAGTTGACCGGGATGAAGACCGGGATCCTTCATCTGGAGGCGATCGAAGAGTCGCAGACCTCTCGCGTGTACCCGGTCGAATGGGCGGTCCGGGAACCCGGGCACGCCATCATGGACCTCGTCGACTGGCGGTTCAACGGGCGCGCGACACCTTATCTGGTCGCAACGCATCTCGGCCGCACCGCACCACAGCCGCCGGTGGAGAACCCGGATCGGATCGCCGTCACGGCGTTCATCGAACTCCCACCCGGCGTGATCGTGGAGGTACGGCAGGACCGTGACCCGGAGGCGATTCCCGGCGTGGTCGAGTTCGACTTCTTCGCGGCGGCGGGCGACCGCATCACCGTCGCCCGCGACAACTGGAGCACCTCGGGCGGCTACAGCGTGTTCGCCGACGACCTGGCCGACCTGCGCCGGATTCTGGACGACCTCGACGAGGCCTTCGCCGTGCTGATCCGCGGAGAGGGCGGCGGACAGGAGTGGATACGGGTATCGCGCCAGGTGCGCGCCGAAGTGCTCGATGAGCGCAGCCGGACGGTCGAGCGGACATGACCGCGAGGCTGGAATCGCTGCGCGGACTGCCTCGATCGGTGTGGGTGCTGCTCGCGGTAACGGCTCTGACGGTAACGGCCGACTTCATGGTCATCCCCTACTATTCGGTCCACTTCACCCACACCCTGCACCTGGGCGTGACCTTCGGGGCCGCCGTCATGACCGCGTTCGTGCTCACCTCCAGGGGCGCGCAATTCGTCGGCGGATTTCTCACCGACCGGTTCCAGCCGGAGCGGATCATCACCGCCGGATTCTTCGGCATGGTGGCCGGGTTCCTGATCCTGTCGGTGGCGGGATCTGCCGCGCCGGTGACAGTCGCGATGCTGCTGTTGGGCCTCGGGGACGGCTGCCTGGTGATCGCCATGCGGTACAAGCTGATCGCCAACACCGATCCCGGCCTGCGCCCGCGGCTGTTCGCCCTCACCTCGGTCTGCTTCAACGCGGGAACCGTCGCCGGTCCGCTGATCGGGGCGCTGCTCCTGGGCCTGTCGTATCGGCTTGCCTTCGCTACCGTCGCGGCCGTCTTCATCGCCACTTACGCGGCGCAACGGCTGCTGACCGCTCGATCGGCGCCGGGGACCGCTCATCCGAACGATCTGCGCACCGATCTGCGCGGGCTGGTCCGGCACCGCGAACTGCGCCAGGCCGTCACCCTCATCACCGGCTTCTGGGTGTTGTTCTCTCAGTTCCAGTTCTCCATGCCCGTCGTCGTCGCGACCCTGTACCCGGCCGGCTGGCAGGCGGTGATCGGCACGCTCTACACCCTCAACGGAGTGCTGATCGTCCTGTTCAACCTGCCGATCACCCGCGCCCTGGAGAAGCGACCGCCCCGACGCGTCATGGTGGCCGGCTTTGTCGTCGTTCAATTGAGCTTTCTCGCGCTGGCCGTTGTGCAGCAATCCCGATTCCCGCTGTTCCTCACCTACGCGGCGGTCGCGGCCTTCACCCTGGGCGAGATCATTTTCAACACGTTCGCCAACACTCACATGGCCGCGATCGCGCCCGACGGTCGGCTGGCCACCTACATCGGCATCCTCGGCCTCGCCACCGGGGTCGGCGCCGCCATCGGCAACGTCCTGTCCGGATTCCTGATCGAGCCGCTGCTGGCCACCCAGCGCGTGCATTTGGTGTGGGCGATCTTCGTTGTGGTGTCCGTGCCGTTCCTGGCTGTCGCGGCCGGGTGGTGTCGGCCGCTCTTCCGGCCTTCGGGCGAGACGCCGCATCGGAACGAGCAAGCGCTGTCGCAATCAGCGACCGAAAAGTAGACGCCTGAGTTTGGGAGATCGAGACGGATGGTTGGTATGTGGGGGTCGACGAATATTGCGCCGGACGCTCCCGAGTGGCTCCGCGAAGCCCAGCAGGCTTTCGGGGAGGTGCTGCTGGACGGTGATGCCGACTACCCCTGCCACTTCGGCGTCCGCGGCCAGCAGGACGGCGAGAATTGGTTCACCGCAGTAGAATCCGACTCGGAGGGGCCGTATAGCGTAGGCGGCTTGGCCGAGACCCTGGTCGCCTTCCAGCAGCAGGCGTGGACGGGCCCCAAACGGCAGACGCTGATCGCGTTCGTCGGTCCTCCTGATCCGGCACCACGACTCGCCACACACGCCGAACAGTTCTGGTGGTTGCTGGGTCGGCTCACCGCCGCCGACTCTCGACCTTGGCCGGAGAACCGCACGCAGGAAGTAACGGATCCAGCCTGGCAGTGGTGTTTCGCCGGCGAGCCCTGGTTCGTCTTCGGCGCGAGCCCGGCCTACCACGCTCGTCGCAGCCGCAATGTGGGCCCATGCCTGGCACTGATCTTCCAGGTCCTGCGCGTCTTCGAGGGGCTGGACGCGATGTCGGTCGCCGGCGACCGGGCCAAGCACAAGGTCCGCGAACGGCTGCGTGCCTACGATGACGTCGGTCCGCACCCGCATCTGGGCGACACGCTGCACATCCCGGATTTCAAATGGCGCCAGTACATGCTGCCCGACGACCAGCAGCTGCTCGAGCCGAAGAGCTGCCCATTCCAGGTGCCCGCGCCGGCATCGTCACCGACCGGACACCACCTGCCGAATTCGCCCGCCTGACTCCAGAACATAGGTGCGGCCCGGCTCTTTCGGCAGCCTAGCTCGGTCGCACGCCACGAGAATGTGTCGCGATGAACGTCCGATCAGCGGCGCATTGCACAGCTGCGTGTGTTTCGGCTACCGCGGCCGGAAGGGGGTTGACCTTGACCCTGCGTCAGGGTTGGAGCTTTGTCGCATGACGAACAACAGCACTTCCTCGGCCCGGCTCGCTGCGCCGGTCGGAGGGTTCCAGGAGATCGACGGCCGCCGCGTTTTCGTGCACAGGTCGGGCAGCGGCGGACCGGCCGTCGTGTTCCTGCCGGGCGCAAGCGCGGTCGGCTTGGACTATTTCGTTGTCCAGCAACGGGTTTCGCGGTTCACCACCGCTGTGGTGTACGACCGCGGGGGCACAGGCTTCAGCGACCCCCTCCCGCTGCCGCGCACCGCCACCGCGGTCGCCACGGAGCTGCGTGAGGTGCTGCGCGCCCAGAACATCGCCGCCCCTTATGTTCTCGAGATCAATCCGTCGATTGCGACCCCAACGATCCCCGCCTGGACCAGCTCATCGACGACCTGGACGCCTGGGAGATCGCCCACGAACGAGACAGCAGCGAACCAGGCAACCTGAAGCTGATCTCCGCCCGGATCTCCGAAGCGTCACCGGCCTGGCAACGCATCCTCGACGCCCTCGCCCACCGCGCCAAGCAGCGCCGAACCGCTGGGCACGACAGCTGAAGCCAGCCCTGCCGATTTCATCGTCAAGTCGCTGTCCGTGCGGAATCGGTTCGGAGATCAGAGATTTCAGGGTCGCCGATAACGACGGCCTCGACGGGGCCACCGGCGAAACGTATTCCTCGATTCGGAGCGGCAGGAGCCACGCTCGGCGGTTGACTCCGGCGCCGCGGGCGGTCGGTCGGCGCCGCGCCGTGGCGGTCGCTGCGAGATAGGATGTAGCCGCACGGTTCCCGGCTCCGGTGATCGTTCTTCAGTAAAGGGAGTCCGAGCGAATGGATCGCCGGAACAAGGGGATCAGCCGGCGCAGTGTGCTTTTGGCGGCCGGAGCCTCGATCGCGCTCACCGCAACGGTGCAGCCGCCGCGGGCAGGGATTATCACGCAGCAGGTGTCAGCCGACCCCGACGAGCCCAGGAAGCGGGCTGACCTGGCGGAACAAGCGATCGTGCAGCGACACGTGCGCACACTCTGGGGCCAGCCGGGGATACGGCTCGGCACGCTCGTCTGGCCGGCATCCTTGCTGGACCAGTCGTTCATGCGATGGTGCTACTGGTGGCAAGCCCACCTTCTGGACTGTGCGGTGGACGCCGCGCACCGCGCCCGCACCCCCGAACGCATCGACCGGGTCGTGGCCCTCGCACGCGGTATCCGGACCCGCAATCTCACCGGCTGGACCAACCGGTACTACGACGATATGTCGTGGCTGGTGCTGGCGCTCGAACGGACCGACCGGCTGCTCGGTGTCCGGGTCAGCGACGCTATCGGGGACCTGCGGGGCGCCTTGATCGATGGCTGGAATCCGGTCGTCGGTGCGGTGCGCTGGCGGTCCGGCGACGATTTCTACAACACCCCTGCGATCGGTCCGACCGGTATCGCCATGGCGCGTTTGGGCGAATTGTCCCGCGCCCGACAGCTTGCCGATTTCTTGCACACCCGATTACGCGACACCGACACCGGCCTGATCCTCGACGGTGTCCATGAACCCGGTGGACGAGTAGACCGGACTGTCCACACTTACAGCCAAGGCGTGACCATCGGGCTGGAAACCGAGTTGGCAGTGCGCACAGGCGAATCGAGCCATCACAGCCGCGTCGCAGCGCTCGTTGCCGCAACCGAGGACCGGCTCACGGACGCGGGGGTGATCGCCGCGGCCTCGGGGAACGACTCCGGGCTGTTCATGGGTATCCTCGCCAGGTATCTCGCCGAAGCCGCACTGGCCTTGGACGACACCACCGCCGCGAATATCGTGCATGCTTCCGCGCGTGCGGCCTGGGAACACCGCGCCGAGGTGGATGGGCTGCCCCTGTTCGGTCCGGACTGGACCCGCGCGGCCACGCTGCCGGAGCACCCGGGAATCTTTCCCCCGCTCACGCACTCGTCCGCGGCTTCGTCGGCGAACCTGAGCCGCGATCTGTCGGTACAGCTGAGCGGGTGGATGCTGCTCGAGGCGGATTACCAGCTCACTGCCGCGGGACGCTGAGCCAACGGCGCGAACTCACGAGATGGCTTGCCTCCCGACAGGAATGGGTGGCTGGGCCTGCCGGCCGCGAATTTCGCATCCTGCGCGCGGAAATCGGCATTACTGCGTGTGCACACCGCCATTTATCCGGTCGGTCGCCGCAGCTTTTCGAACGACCTACGGCTGCTAATAGGTTCGTGCACGACATGGGTCTGTATTTCGATGTGGACACGATATCGAGGACTGTCACTTCAGCTCACCGCGCCCAGCACACACTCGAACGGGCTCGAAGATCCAGTGATCACCTTTCATGCTTGTACACCTTTACAGGTTTGCTGACTCGAAAGGAACTGCGATATGAGCGCTCTGGGCACCCCACTCAAGAAGATCGTCGCCACCAGCGCGATAATTGGCGGGGCCGGCATGGCATACGTTGGCCAAGCGTCCGCCGCTACCGATCAGGAATGGGACAGCCTCGCCGCGTGTGAGTCGGGTGGTAATTGGAGTATCAACACCGGCAATGGGTATCAGGGTGGCCTGCAATTCTCGCCGGGCACATGGGCTGCCTATGGCGGTGCCGCGTATGCGCAGACTGCCGACAAAGCCACCCGTGAACAGCAGATCGCCGTCGCCGAACGGGTACTCGCCGTTCAGGGCTGGGGCCCTTGGGCTGGTTGTTCGGCAGCGCTCGGCCTTTATCGGTGAGACCGCAGAGCTGTCCGCCCACCCTTTGGAGATCTTTCAGAAGACGAAGCCGCGCAGTACCAGGAAGCGCATACCGCCGACCGCCGCCATGATGGCGATCATGGCACTCGCCTGTGTGATCTCGCCGAGGCCGGGTGCGCAGAACTCGAGACCGGCCAGCGCCGCTGTGCTGATCAGCAAGCCGATCAGCGCCAGCCCGCCGCCTTCCCATTGTGCGGTGAACCAGCCGACCCGCTCGACCGCGTGGAAGGTGAGCTGCCGGTGCAGTTCGTTTGCGATCCCCGTGCTGACGATCGAGCCGGCGATATTGGCGACCAGCGGGCCGGTCTCGTTCATGGCCATGAACGCCAGGACGTAGGCGACGTTGCTGAAGCCGCCGACCAGGGCAAAGCGGATCAGCTGGGCGAAGGCGTGATCACCGCCCAGATACCGCAGCGCGCGGGCGAGTCGGTCGGGCCATTCCGTGCGCAGCATCGGGTAGGGCCCAGCACCGATAGTCGGATCGATGCGATCGAGGATCGGCTTGTCCCCGTAGGGCTTGCGCAGCCCGGCGGCGGCAATTGCTGTGCTGTTCACACGAGTACTGTCGCCGGCCCGGCTGACACCGACCTTACGCCGACCTGACGCCGACCTGACACGCCGACGGAGGTGAGCACTCGGCCTGGTCACGCCGGATAAAGGGTGACTGACAGGCGCCGACCTGTGTGTTACACGGGATCATCGGCAACGATGCGGGCCCCGACAGGACGCCCGACGCCAGCGAGGTCCCGCATCGCATGGAGACCAACTGTTTTCGAGCGCGTTCAACGCACGATGCCGCTTGGCGCGGTCGGCGAACGTCCGCGTCCAGCCGATGTGCGGGCGGTGTCCGGGTGGACGAAATCGGCTGTGTTGCAGAGGACTCGGCGCGCCGATGCCCACACGAGTGGCGGTCGGCTACCCGCAGTGCACTCCGAATTCCTGCCAGAGGTCGTCCTTGATGCGGCCGCCCCAGTCGATGCACTTGCCTTCCGCCTCGACCTTCGCATAAGCGAACTCGGTGAAGACGCGGTCATCGTTTATGACGACCTGGGAGTGGTCTTTCGACTGCCGCACGGCGGCGCCCATCGAGATCGGTTCGCCCGGCTTGTCCCGAACGGTGACCACGCAGTTGGTTCTACCGTTGTAGGTGAGAAAGACCGTGCCGCCCTTCAGGTCGTGCGAGTCGATCACCTTGAAGCCTTCACCGCACTGGCCGGCATATGTTGCCGCGGATGCGGTGGTCGGGAGGAATACGGCTATCCCGGCAGTTATTCCGATTGCGGCCGCGCACACGGCGATTGGCTTCCTGGCGTTGATCAATGTAGAACCTTCTCCTCTTTCGTGTGACGTCCAGCGTTCGGATTCGTACCCCGCATGCTCGGCACCCGAACTCGGGCCCATTGCCGCTGCCGCGTCGAACCTATGGCATCGGATGACGATCGCGTCATTTGCGACCTCCCATATCAGGGAACCTCGCAGCGCATCAGGAGCCGATAGTGCTGGGGCTCAGCCTGAATTCGCCGATGTGGTTTCGGGCCAACGCGTTCGGGCCCGAGCCTCTCACCAACTCGCTGCACCAGCTGGTCGAGCTTGCCGCACTGACGTCCCAGGCCTGGACGCCCCAGCGGATAGGCATGTGTACTCGAACGGCGATGTGGGCATCGGTCAGGGATCGATAGGTGGCCGCGCCTGACCAGCGGCGGGCTGGGAAGCTGCGGTTCCATCGAATCGCTGCAGGCGGTCGTACGCTGCGTACTGTGACCGAGGAGTCCGCACACTCGCATATCCGGCCGCATCCCGTATGGATTGTGGTCTATATCGCGGTGGCCATCGCTGGGGCAGCTACACGTTCTCTCAGCTGGCAGGCGATGATCATGGTGCTGGTGCCGGTCGCCGTCGCGCTGATCCTGGCGATTCGTCGGGCGCCGACGCAAGCGCGGGCCGGCGCCGCGGTGCGGCGGGGAGTCATCGTATGGTCGGCGCTGTTGGCCGCGGTGTCGGCATGGGAGATATACGCGTTCGTGCGGCAGCCGGAGTGGGCTCACCCGAGCTATCGGCATCCGACGCTGTCCACGTTGCTGGATCCGGCGCTCGAGCATTGGCCGCTGCGCGTGGTGGGCTGGCTGGTGTGGCTAGGCGTCGGGTGGTGGCTGGTGGCGCGATGAGCGATCGGGCGATCGTCATTCTCGGGTTCACTCTGCTGCTGGCGGCGGCGGGTGGCGCGCTGCTTGTTGCGTGCCTGCGCCCGAATCTGTTTGCCGCGCTGGGGGACACGATCACCCACCTCACTCGGACCCGGGTGGGAAGGGTTGTCGCCGTACTCGTCTGGGCGTGGCTGGGCTGGCATTTTCTCGCGAGGTAGATACCAAAGCAGGCGTCCGTGTTTCAACTCGGCTTGGTCGCAACGCCTTCGTCATCATGCGTTGCGGCCGCCCAGCGACTCGGGGCCCACCTGACCATCTGGCATCGTCGAATCCGTTGCGCCGGTACAACGCAACAGCGTGTTCGTTGTCGGACGCGACCGTGAGCAGCAGGACGCTGGCACGCAACTGGACCGCCCAGTGCGCAACCGTCTGGACTAGGAGATCCCCAACCCCCTGACCACGCACTGCCCGACTGACCCACAGCGTTCCCAACTCGACGACGCCGTCTCGCGGGCCCGGGAAGCCGCTGACCATTCCGACAGCTCGCCTATCCAGCGCGGCTATCACATTGCATGATCCCGGGATGCTCAGGCGAGCGCGCCAGCGCTCCGCTCGGTCACCGTCCCCTTGCCAATCCTCGAGCCGGGACGCGAACGCATATGGGGCATCCGCTAGCGCTTCGAGCCGAAGCTTTCGCCAGACCTGCCAATCGCCCGAACCCGCCAACCGCACATCGATCACGATGCGAGAGTGCCTGCGGCAAAGCCGAAACCGCAATCTGGGCACGCAACCTGCAGACTCGAGTCCGAGTCCATCATCGAGGCACTGGAAATAGTGTCGGCTACGGCAGACGAATGCGAGAGCATGTCGGGGTGAACGATGGATGGCCCGACCGCTTGGTAGTACGCCGTTTCACCATCAGCGACGCCCGTCAGGTAGCTGGTTGGCGGTACGCCGGTCCGTGGCGGATCTACAACCTGACTGCTGCCGATGAGCTGCCGAGTGCGGCCGATGGATACATGGCGGTGGCGGATGCTGCCGACACGGACCGCATCGTTGGGTTCTTCTGCACCGGATCTGCGGCGCGGGTGCCAGACCTCGATGAAGACCCCGATGTGATCGATCTCGGTGTCGGTATGGATCCGCGATGGGTCGGTGGCGGTCACGGTATGCACTTCGGCAATGCTGTGCTCACTCAGCTGCGCCGGGACTACCCGGCGACTCCGGTTCGCGTGGTCGTGCAGGCGTGGAACACCAGGAGCAGGCGGTTGGTCCGTAGGCTCGGATTCGTCGAGTGCACCGAGCATCGGTGCGTCCAGCACGGTCGATCGGTCGCCTATACCGTGGCGGTGTTGTCCGCCGCCTTCGGTATCGACGCCGACTGAGAGCGCAAATCACAGCCGCATTCCGCTGCGAGTCACCGAGTTCTCCCTGGTCGCCGCACGCCGCGAGTATCTGAAACGTGTCGAAAACCATTGGTGCCCAACAATTCTTGTCCGGACCAAGGGGCTCGTGTGCCCGGTGCGGGATCGCCCACTGACGCACCGTCTCGAATGCTGTGCGGCACAACTGGATATCGCCGACCCCGGTGGCGGCCATCTTGTCGACGCAGAGCCTGCCGCCGAAAGATCATCGGTTGAGAAAGCATACGTACGACCGTATGCTATTTGCGATGGAACAACCCACGTTCACCGAGACGACCGACCCGTTTTGCCTGGACCAGGCGGATGCCGCGGCATTGCTGACCGAGGCCCCGTGGGGCAGGTATGCCGTTATCGGAGACAGTCTTTCGGCGGGGACCGGTGATTGCTCCCCGGGCTACCGGGATCAGGGCTGGTCGGACCGGGTCGCTGGGGTCTTGCGGTCTGTCCGGCCGGATCTGGATTACCTCAATCTCTCCGAGATCGGGGCAACAACCGCCCAGACACTCGAGAACCAGGCGGCCCGCGTGGTCGAGTTCTCCCCGGACCTACTCCACGTGCCATGCGGGGCCAACGACATCGTGCGGCGCCAGCCGGACTTCGGTGAGATAGCGCGAACGCTTCGGCGGATGTACACCCTGGCGAAGGGGACCGGCGCCTTGCCGACCACTTTCACGCTCGGCAAGGCGTATGTCGTCCCGGTCTTCCCCGACTGGCCGGAGCGGATTGCCACGGTCAACGCGATCGTGCGCGGGCTGGCGTCCGAATACGACGCCATCGTGGTGGGGCGGGCACTGTCGTCTTCCTGCTGCCGAAGCAGACAGCGGGCCAGGCCTGAGTGTGCGGATCACCGATCCATGGCCAGGCCCGGGATGAACCGGGCCCAGCCGTGGCGACGTCCGGACATGTCGTCGCACGGGAGCAGTGGCCGAATAGTGCCGTCGCACAGGGCTTCAATGATCAGTTGACCTTCCTCCGGCGACGGTCACGGTTTCGTGTTCGATTGCTTCGCTCGCCGCTCGCTCACCCGAGCGAATGGCTCCATCGACCCAGCCGCACATGACAGCAGAGCTCTCGGTTCCCGCCCAGTGGACGCGGCCGCAAGGTTTGCGTAGGGCACGGCCGAACTGTGTCAGCACACCGGTCGGTGCGTGACTGAGCATCCCGCCACCGGAGTAGCGCTCGACGCTCCAGTTCTGCTCGATGTAGTCGACGGGGGAGCCGGCCCTGTCGCCGAACCGCTCGACCAGTGCACGGAGCATCGCCGTCCTCCGCTCGGTCGCATCGAGTTGTCCGATCCGCCGCGCGATGGGCCCCTCGGTGATGACACACATGATCCCGGGCCGCCCGGTGTCGGTGCAGGCATCGATGGTGATGGTTGCCGGCGACCCCGGGGCGGCCGACTGTCCCGACAAACCGTCACTACGCCAGAACGGTTCGTCGTACACGACAGCAATCTTGATGATCGAGCCGCTCGGCATCCGCTGATGCAGGAACGATCGATCGACCGGCAACATCGGCTCATAGAGAATCTGACTTGCGATCGCCAGGGGAACCGCCACGATCACCCGGCGTGCCCGCACGGTCAATTCATCGGAGCGGACCGTCACTCCGTCGGCGTCCTGTTGGATGCGCCGGACCGGCTGCGACAGGTGGATCGAATCGGCGATCTCGGCCGCCATCGGACGGGAGATCGCACCCATGCCCCCGACCGGTCGAGCATCCTGGGCGCTGTCCTTGACTCCCAAGACGAAGCCGGGCCCGCCGCCGGACGCCATCTGGTACAGCACAAAGAGCAACGACACCTCCGAGGCGTCGGAGGTGTAGCAGCCGGCTATCGCGGTCTCGAGGAGCTCATGGGCCGGCTTGGACACGGTGTTGTTGTCCAGCCAATGCGCCAGGCTGATCCGATCCCACTTCTCGGCGTTCTTCGCTGTCCACGGAGCGTCGAGGGGAATCGATGTGCACATATGCCCCAGCTCGAGCAGCACCGCACCGAGGTTCATCGCCGCCCAGGGGCTCATCGTCCACGGGATCGTGCCGGTGTAGCGGTGTTGCTTGCCGTCGACCATCATCATGGCCTCGCCGTCGGTGTACTGCTGGTAGCTCGATACCCCGAACTCGTTCATCAATGCGTAGATCCGGTCCTGCCCCGGCCCTATCCAAGCGCCACCACGATCGATCCAGGACCCGTCCGCGCGCATTTCGGTGAACGTGCGCCCGCCGAGCCGGTCCCGAGCTTCCAGCAGCGCCACCGATCGACCCGCCTGTTTCAGCCGCAGTGCGGCCGTCAATCCGGCGAATCCCCCACCAACTACGCAATAGTCGACGTCTGTCATGGAACGCCGCCCTCGTGTTGAAGTTCCGCGCAAGGCCGCCGTGCGGCCACACGCACTGCTTACCGCACCCTCGACACAACGGGTGCAAACCAATCAGGTCTAACGTCGAATTATTCAGCAATTCTATAGCAATTCGGGAGCCGAGTCTGTCCGGCGCCGTTTCGCCGGATTCGCGGTCACCACCGGGCCCGCGGCATCTGGCGTCACGCCGATCAGCTCACCGCCGGATCCGGTTGGCCGATGACCCTGGCGTCGACATCGTGGCCGGGCCCCGCGGCGCGACCCGAGTGAACCGGCCCCGATCCTGCTCATCAGCGAATTCAGTTCGGCCACAGCATGATCCGACGCCGTCGGACCGGCCCACCAGCACTGGACCATGCGGGTGAAGTCGCAGTGCTCGGCGCGTGCTTCGAGGGTGTACCGGCGCGACCATTCCTCCCAGCCCCACGGCACCGGGAGGTCGAACTGCTCCGGGTGGATCGGATCGGGCTCGACCAGCCAGGGTGTCGGGGGAATTTTTGTTTCGAGGATCCGAAGTTGCAGTGCGGGGCAGAGAGCCCTGGTTCCGGCGTTCCGGTGAGATTCCGCAATTTACGCTGAGTATTCCTGTGTTCCGCAGCTTCCCGTCCGAAATGTTTCCGCCGCCGAGGTCGGCGAACTTGAATTCCCTGGTGCGATCCGAGGTCGAGATCGGAGTGATCCTGCATTGGCAAATGAATTGAACCGCATAATTTCTGGAATACTTCATCGGCTGAACCGTGGGATAGACGATGCAAGTGGCATTCTTCGCCGTGATCTGGAGGAATTGGCCGCGGGTGCTCGCGGCACTACAAGAGCGCTCACGCATACCGACGCGGTGAACTCGCGCGCACTCGAGGAGGTTCGGTTCGGCAATGAGAAGAGCGCGTCAGACAACGGAAAGTTCGACAGAACCGAATATCGGTGGCCGGATCCGCCGGAGCGGGTATCAACGCCGGAGAATGCTCCGCAGCTGATCGCGGATGAATTTGAAAGAATGTGGCGAGAGGGTGGGTTAGCGAGGTGGGCGAACTATGATCCCGGGGCATATCAGCATGACCTGAGAACGTTCGAAAGATGGCTGAAAACCGAGGGGCCGCTTGCCCCGCTTGGCCGGCACTACGGTCTGAACTGTTGGGAGATGACCTGCTACGCCGCAGCCCGGAAGGGGGTGCTGGATAAAGCTACGCTCCGTGAGTTGCTCGATCCGCCGAGAGATCCCAATGGGAAATTCGGGAGGGGTGTGCTGGATTCTTGGCTGAAGCGGATGGGGGATCGGCTCATTCCAGGGGAGCGCAATACCTACACCGGAGAGCCGGGAGGACCCCAGCCGCAACGTGGTGATCTCGTCATGTGGGGCCAGGACGCCCAGCACGTCGCTATGGCGACGGGACGCAGGGGCATCGATGGGTCTCCCGAGGTGTATTCGTTTTGGCCTCCACCGAAGGATGAAGTGGTGCTGGACCCGGCCACCAATACATATTCCAGGGTGACGGATACGGTTCAGGTGACGACCGTCGACGAGTTGTCGCGGGCTACCTACTACTCCGAACTCATCATTCCGCCCGGAACCGAGGTCATATTCGGCAGGGGGCCCTGGTAGCCGCTCGGTCGGTGCCACACAACATGCGGTTGGCGTCAGTGATAGCGGACGGGGATGGCCGTGGAGCCCGCCGTCTCCGGCCAGCCGGGTGCCGTCATCCGATGTGCGGAGGCCTGGTTCGCGGAAGGCGATGAGCTCGTTGTCGAAAGCGAATGCCCGCCGTCGTACCGGGCGGTGCTGGTTTCCGCGATCGGGACGTTGTCACTGCGCTGGCGGTCGGGAGAACGACAGCAGTGGGCACAGACTCCGCTGCGTGCTGACCGTGCTCGGCTCGACGGGCTACGCGTTACCACGATCTGCTGGATCTCGCCGAACTCGGCGACCGGTCCCTTGACGATGACGGACCGCAGGGGCAATCCGGTCGATGATTGATGATTACGGGTGCCGGGTTCTCACTTACCAATCCTTAAGGTTCCGGCAAGGCGCGCTGGGCAGGATTGTGCCCAAACCGGCGATCTGTCAAAGGATTTCATACGATCTCCTCGCCGACGCGCGCACCGCTCAGGCAGACCGTCGCCGAGATCACCGACGAGGACCGGCCTGCACGTAATCACCGAAATCGGAGAAACCCCAATGCATAACACCCGATTTCGCGCCACCCTGATCACCGTGGCAATCGCAGTCGCGGCCGGACTCGGCCTCACCGCGTGCGGCAAGACGGAACGCTGGTGCGAACGAGATCAAGGCGATGTCGTAGTCGAAAACTGGCACTGCGAGCAGAATCTGGCGGGCTATGAGTGGGAGCCCGACCATGACAAGCCGAAGACGAAGAAGAAGCCGATCAAGTCGAAGAAGCAGAGCAGATGACCGACCATGACGCTGATCGCCGAAGGGCGTGCGGTGTCGCACGCCGACCCCGGACCACCAATGCATCGTTTATGCATCAATTTGGATCTACAGTGAGGGCATGGCCGCCTCCGTCGTGTTGTTCACCCGGGATCTGCGTGTTCACGACAACCCGGCGCTGACCGCCGCGTGCCGAGCAGGCGCGCCGGTGGTGCCGCTGTTCGTAGTGGATGCCGACATCCTGGCCAGAGTACGAAACGCGCCCAATCGGCTGCGGTTTCTGGCGGCCGCGCTGCGTGAGCTCGACGAGCAACTCCGGGCCCGAGGCGCCGCGCTGATCATCCGTCGTGGCCGAGTAGTCGACGAGGTCGAGCGGGTCGCGATCGATGTCGGTTCGAAGCGCCTGCACCTTGCCACAGACGTCACCCGCTACAGCCGTGTCCGGGAGCACGCGCTGCGGGAGCGGCTTTCGCGCATCGGTTGCGGCTTGCACAGCCACGCGGCTTCGATCACCGCCGTGGATCCGGGTGCGATTCGGCCCGATACCGGGCGCGGCCATTACGCGGTGTTCACGCCGTATTTCCGCCGGTGGCTCGATACGCCGATCCGGCGACCGCTCCCGGCGCCCGACATGGTCACTATGGCGCGGATATCCAGTGAGCCGATACCGGACCCCGCCGACATCGGTGCCGGTTCACCTGAACTAGTGGTGGGCGGCGAGACGACCGGCCGGAAAATGTTGGAGCAATGGCTGTCCGGGCCGGTGCATCGCTACGCCGAGGACAAGGATGTGCCCGCCGCCGATGGAACCTCGGGACTGTCGCCCTTCTTGCATTTCGGCTGTTTGTCCGCGGCCGAGGTGGTGACGTGCACCGATACCGCTGATCCGGGCGGATATGCCTTCGTACGGCAACTGGCCTGGCGCGACTTCTATCACCAGGTGCTTGCCGACCGGCGCGATGTGGGCGTGTCCGACTACAAGCCGGCGCTCGAACCATGGCGTTCGGATTCCCGGGCCGAGGCGGCCTGGCGGGCCGGACGCACCGGATATCCGATGGTCGACGCCGGGATGCGACAGCTGCTCACCCAGGGGTGGATGCCGGGACGTGCCCGGTTGATTGCCGCGAGTTTCCTGGTCAAGACGCTGCGTGTGGATTGGCGGGCGGGGGCCGAACACTTCGAACGGTGGCTGGTCGACGCCGATATCGCGAACAACAGGCTGAATTGGCAGTGGATGGCGGGTACGGGCACCGATACCCGGTCCAGTCGCGTGCTCAACCCACTGCGCCAGGCCGAGCGGTTCGATCCCGAAGGCGATTATGTGCGGCGCTGGCTGCCGGAACTGGCGATGTTGCCCGGCGCGCAGATCCATCGACCGTGGCGGGCCGGCGTCCTTGCCGCCGACTACCCGCCACCGATCGTCGAATTCAACGGAATGTGAATATGATTCAGCGCCTTGCGCGGCATTGCCGAGGGCGCTCGGACCAGTGGTGCGTACCCGGCTACACCGGAGTCCGGCCGAGCCGTTCGACCGCCTCGGCCAGGCTGCCGATCCGAATGGCCGCATCGGGCAGGATCGCATGGTCCCAGCCAGGTCCTCCGAGATAGACCTGGGCGCCGACATCGATGCAAGCGAGTACGGCCGGAGTCAGAGCCGTAGCCTCTCGCTGGGACCAGAGCATGACGGCCGCGGGGGCGGCGACCCTGGTGAGCGTGTCGTGCAGCGCGGTGGTGGGTACGTCAGGGCCGAGCATCCGCGCACCCGAGCCGCGCTCTGCCAGCGCGGCGCGCGTTACCTCGAGCGGCAGGGCATGGGACTCACCGCTGGTGCACGCGAGGATCGTCCGCGCCGGATCATGGGTGCGGGTCGGCGGTATGGTCCGGTGCAAAGCCGCGATGATGCACCAGGACAGCAGATGCTCGACATCCACGCAGCCCTCGCCGCCGAGCTGGCGGGCGACGATATCGGCGAAAGCCGGGCGGCACAGGCGATCCCACGTGTCGACGACCCCGTAGGTGCGCACATGCTTGTCCACCAATTCGCACACCATCGGTGTATCGAGGCCGAATGCGGCGGATAGCAAGGCTTGTCGGTCGCCGAAGGCCAGTGCGGGTCCGCGCGCCGTGGCGGCCGCACCGGCCGGTGTCGCTCCGGCACGAATGAGTTCGAGCATCCGGGTCAGCACTCCGATATCGGCTTCGGTATACAGCCGGTGCCGCCCAGGGCGCTCCGGCTGCGGGCCGATGCCATAGCGGCGGTTCCAGCTACGCAGCGTGGCGGTCGGGATGCCGAGCCGCTCGGCAGCCGTGCGGACCGAATAACCGGCCTGGTCCGTGGCAGGCATCGAACGGTGCGGCATGACCTGATTGTGCCTGTGACCGTTGTGCCGCGCCGCCAGGACTTTGTCATTGCCGGTTTCCGGTCGTGTGTCCGCGCCAGGTCCGGTAGCAGAGCGCGGTGGTTGCGCCGGCGGCAGCGAGGGCGGAGGTGGTGTCGTTGCTCAGGACCACGAGCACGACGACAGCTAACAGGATCAATGCCAGTGCCGCCAGGTCGAACGCGACGTCGCGATTGGGACGGGGTGTGGGGGAGGTCGGCATCAACGAGTCCTTCCGGTTTGTGCTCTCACCCCGATCTAGTAGTGCTGTGGGTTGTGAAATCCCCCCGAGAACGGTGTTTTCACAGAATTTTTCGAGTTTCGGGGGGATTGAGCCCATAGGCCCCTACAACTCTTGTGTCGGTGCGCGACCGCGTGCCGTGACGAACACCTGTCGGCGGCCGTTGCAGGGGATGGCGCGTGCGCGGAGGAGGAAACGCATGGGGACATCAGATGTGGAGGCCGTACCCCCGGACCGAAATGATCCGGACGGCCATCTCGGAGGCCAGCGAGGTGCCTATGCCAAGGACCGCGCCGAGTGGGCTCGCGAGGTTGTGAAACATGCAGGTAAGCATGGAAAGACGTCGTCGGAGCAGACCGCGTCACCGTGCTCGATCTGTCCAGTGTGCACGGCTCCTCCGCCCCCGGCTCCTGTTGAGCAGCAGGCTCGCGAAGTGCTGGATCAAGCAGTTGCCGAACGTGGGTTGTTCGAACGGTTGCGCGCCGAGAACGTCCAGGGCCTCGCGTGGGACATGGTGGCCACCACATTGATCGAGTACGGCACCCAGGTTCTGGACGCGTGGATCGGCACTGGCGAGATCTACCGAAGGCTCGCCGAGAAGAGGATCGGTCTCGAGGCCGGTGCCGCCGAGCGCAGAGCATTGTTCGTAGATCGGGACCACCGAATCGAGATCATCGATCGGACCGTGGTCGATGCGCTGACGAAGTTCCAAAGTGATATCCGTGCCGGAAAGGGCTGGGATCCGTGTCGGGGGGCGATGGTGCGGACGTTCTTCCTCGGGGCCTGCCTTTACCAGTTCCGACGCGTCTTCGAGGAAGACCTCCGGTGGCGGCGCACCAATCAACCTGTCTCCTATGGGGTCAATGGCTTCGAAGCGTTGATGGATGCCCGCGGCTGCTCGGGATCTCAGTCCGGCACCGATCCGATGTCGGTGGTGACCAAACGGATGGCGATCTTGGAGTTCTTTGCGACGCTGTCGCCGACCGACAAGATCATCGTGTGGAAAGTCGCGCATGGCTACACCCAGCGCGAAATCGCAGATCTGTTCCCGGATGCGAATCTGACTACCAGGGTGATCGAACACCGACTACGGAAGATTCGCGAGCACGCTCGACTCAACCTGAGGACCCACGAATGAAAGAACACGACCTCACCACTGCGGCGGGACTGGCCGCCCACACTCGGGACCTCATCGAGCGGTCGTCACTCGGGGAAGAAGGTCCTCGTCGGCTGCGGAACCGGGCATCTCGTAACCAAGTCAATCGAATCCGCGCGCAGCTCGGTCTGGGCTACGACACCTCTGAGCACGCCGTACCGGAGCGGTACAACAGGCAGATATCATCCGCTGGCCGCAACGACCGCCCTTCCTCAGGGCTACTGGAATCATTGGTCACACAAATCGCTTCCGAACTCACGACCGTCGATGAGGTCACCATGCCAGCGACGATCGAGCGTGTGCTCGCGGATTTGATCGCACACTTCGATGTCGACTTCGGTTACCTGCGGCGCATCGACCGCGAGCGCAAAGCGACCATTTTGGTGGCCGAGTGGCCGCGCAGGTCGGCACCGGATCCGGACCCGCTCAACGTCGTGTACTTCGATCAGGCGTACTCCCCCTTCCACGCGGTGGAGAAGGTGACCGAGCCGATGATCACCCACGCAGAGTCCTACTTCGACCAGCACGTGACCTCTGCCGTGGTCCCGCTGGTGCTGCATGGTGCCTCGATCGGGCTGCTGGGTTTCGTCAAGCACGGCGACTGGGCATGGAGTCGCCAGGAGTTGGCGGTCCTGACAGTGATCGCCGCACTGCTGGCTCAATTGCAGGCACGAGTCGATACGGAGACCAGGCTTCGGCATCTCTCGACGCATGACGAACTGACCGAATTGCCCAACCATCACTCGCTATTCGGCTACCTCGGTCAACGGCTTCGCCCCGGCCGCCCCGGACCGGTAGCGGCGCTGTGTGTCGGTCTGAACGGATTGAAGCTTGTCAACAGCTACCTCGGGCGCACCGCTGGCGATGATGTCCTGCGCGACGTCGCCTTGCGACTGCGCGAGCAACTGGAACTCAACGACATGATCGCCCGGTTCGGCGGCGACGAGTTCGTGGTCGTCCCGAACAGGCCGATGGACAACTACTCCGCCGAACTCCTCGCTTCCCGGATCAAACACGGACTGGGAAGCGGCGTCACCATCGACGGCGAAACCGTCAGCTGCCGTGTCGACATCGGCGTTGCGGTAGGCATCCCCGGCGATGCCGCGGCCGATGTATTGCGTCGGGCAGATCTGGCGCTGCGCGCGGCGAAAACGCAAGACAGCAACGGGGTTGCCGTGTTCACCGACACGCTCTACGAGCAATTCGAGCTCGAAGACCACATCACACTCAACCTACGCCGCGCGGTCTCCGACAACTCTCTGGTGCTGCACTATCAACCCGAGATCGACCTGCGCAGCGGTCGCGTACTCGCGGTGGAGGCACTGGTCAGGTGGCAGCACCCCACCAGAGGCCTACTGCTACCGGACACCTTTGTCGGCGTAGCCGAGACCACCAAACTCGCCGACGAACTCGGCGACTGGGTTATGCGCAATGCATGCGCACAATTCGCCGACTGGCGCCGCCGCGGGTTCGCCTCGGACGTCGTACTTCGGGTCAACGCATCCCCCAAGCAGTTGACCAACCCCAATTTCGTGGAGCGCGTTGAGCGGGCTCTGCGCGAACACGGACTCGACGGGAATTCGGTGTGCTTGGAGATCACCGAAAACGTATCCGTAGAGGACTTGAGCCGTGCCCATATGACCCTGCACGCCCTCAAACGCCTGAATGTGCAGATCGCCATCGATGACTTCGGTACCGGCTATAACACCCTGTCGCACCTGAAGGCGCTTCCCGTCGACACTGTCAAGATCGACCGCAGCTTCGTCAAGCGCCTCGACAACAGCCCGGAGGACCGCGCCATCGTCGAATCCATCATCGGACTGGCCCACGAATTCGGTCTCGAAATCATCGGGGAAGGAGTCGAAACCGCTGAAGCCGCACGGACCTTGCTCGATCTGGGCTGTCACCGTGCCCAAGGATTCCTGATCACGCGACCCCTGCCCGCTGAGGATATCGAAGTTCACCTGAACAGCATGCAAATCCCGTTCAGCCTCGAACACCGTAACAGTGGTCGATCCGAATGACGGTCGATGGCGGCACCGTGCACGTCGAGCGCCTGCACTGGTGAATGTCGTTGTAGTACACGGCATCACGATGTCTCGACGGAACCGGCCTACCGGGTGGATGCCAGAATTATGGGTCCGGTGATGCCGGTCCTGGAAGTTTCCCGCACCCGTGAGACGTTGCGGGTGCCTCCCGCCACCTGGCGTGGGAACCGGGTGGCGGGGGCGGTTGGGCTATTCGCGGGAAAGCATCGCGGCGGCTTCGCGTTCGAGGTCGACGTATGGTTCACCGCTGACGTCGACGGCGACCCGGTACAGGGTGGCGCCGGTGAATGTCCACGGCGCGGTGCCGAGGTAGTCGTCGGTGACGGGTTCTCCGGTGTCGCGACCGGCGCTGAGACCCTCGCCCGCGAGGGTGAATTTGCCGGGCTGAGTTCGGATCCGGCCCTCGCCGACCTTTCGGTCCCCGTAGAACAGGCTCAAGGTGCCGTGGGCGGTGCCGGGCGGGTCCTCACCGTCCTTGTCGAAAGAGGCGGCGAGGATGACGTTCTCGCCGGTCGGCAGGTCCTCGGTGGCGGCGATGCGCTGTTCCTCGCTGCCGAGGAAGTTGTACGCGTAGTGCAGCCGATTGTCCTTGACGTACAGCGCATGTCCGCCGAACCGACCGCCGTGCGCGAACAGCACACCGGTCGCATCCGGTCCGGGAATGTCGACGAGCGCCCCGATCGAATAGGAGCGGTTGCGGATGTTGACCGCCACCGACTCGGGAACCTCGGCCCCACCCGGCCGGTAGACGTACCGGTTGCGCGGCGGCGCGAGCTGTGGGCGCGGGGTGGTCAGCACCTCGACGGCGGACCGGTCGTCGAGCGGGAACGCCTGGTTGGCGCCGGCCTCGTGGAACCACAGCCCGACCAGTTCCGCGAGCCTTCCTGGCTCCTCGGCGGCGAGGTCGCGCAACTCCGACCGGTCGACCTGGGCGTGGTAGAGCTCCCAGGTGTCTTCTGAAAAGTGGCTCCAGCCGCTGACGGCGGGGTGCGTGGTGACGGCCTTCCAGCCGTCGTGCCAGATGCCGCGGGTGCCGAGCATCGAGTAGAACTGGGTGTGCTTGGCCGTCGGGATGGTCGCCGCGTCGAAGCTGTATCGCATGCTCACGCCCTGCAGCGGGAGCTGGGTGTACCCCTTGACCGTGGCCGGGAGTTCGATTCCGAGGCAGTCGAGCACAGTCGGGACCAGATCCACCGCATGGTGGTACTGGTCGCGGGTCTCGCCGCGGGCGGCGATCCCGGCAGGCCACGAGATGATGCACGGATCGCAGGTGCCGCCGTTGAACGAATACCGTTTCCACATCTTGAACGGGGTGTTGAACGCCATCGCCCACCCGTTCGGATAGTGGTTGTAGGTCTTGGTGCTGCCCAGATCGTCGAGCATCCGCAGGTTCTCGGCCATATCGTCGGCGATGCCATTGAAGAACTTGTTCTCGTTGACCGAGCCGTCGGGGCCGCCTTCGCCGCTGGCACCGTTGTCGGAGACCAGCATGACGATCGTGTTGTCGAGTTGTCCGATGTCGTCGAGGTAGTCCAGTAATCGGCCGATCTGGTCGTCGCAGTGCGACAGGAACCCCGCGTACACCTCCGCCATGCGGGCGAAGAGCCGCTTCTCGTCGGCGGAGAGGGTGTCCCAGGGGCGGGTGTAGTCCAGCGGTGGGAAGGGCTGGCCGTCGGGTCCGCTGCGCGTTTCGGGGGTGCCGATCGGATTCAGTGGCGGCAGTTCGGTGTCCTGAGGGACGAGTCCGAGCTTCTGCTGCCGCGCCAGGGTCTGCACACGCATGGCCTCGTAGCCGTCGTCGAACCGGCCTCGATACCGGTCGGCCCATTCCCGAGGCACCTGGTGTGGCGCGTGCGCGCAGCCCGGTGCGTAGTAGAGGAAGACCGGCCGGTCGGGAGCGATCGCTTTGACGTCGTCGATGTACTGGATGGCTTTGTCGGTGATGTCGACGCTGAAGTGGTAGCCCTGCTCCGGAGTGGTTGTTTGCTGTGTGGGGTGATTGTCGTGGACGAGATCGGGATACCACTGGTTGGTCTCGGCGCCCAGGAAGCCGTAGAAGCGTTCGAAGCCGCGGCCGACGGGCCAATTGCGCTTGGTCGAGGCGAGATTCATCTCGTCCTCCGGGCACAGGTGCCACTTGCCGACCATCGCCGTGCTGAAACCGTGTTCGACCAGAACCTCGGCGAGGGTGGCGCACTCGGGCGGGATGTGCCCGTTCGCACCCGGGAACCCGACGGCCGCTTCGCTGATGCAGGCCATCCCGTTGGTGGTGTGGTTGCGTCCGGTCATCAGGCAGGACCGGGTCGGCGAGCACAGGGCGGTGGTGTGCCACTGGCCGTAGCGCAGACCGTTCGCGGCGATCCTGTCGATGTTCGGCGTATCGATCGGCCCGCCGTAACAGCCGAGGGCGCCGAATCCGACGTCGTCGAGGACGATGTACAGCACATTCGGTGCGCCGGGCGGTGCTTTCGGTTGCGCGTACGGACCCCAGTCCGGGACGGAGTCGCGGATGTCGAGGTTGACTACACCCCTGAACGGTTTGGCCATGGCACGTCTCCTCTGTGATGCGTCCCCTTTCTCAGCCAAGCACTGGTCGTCAGTGATTGCCAGGGGGTTGCACGGGAGATCCGAACAGCGGGGTGTTGTCCGGCCCCGGCCTGGGTGCGGGCCAGGTCGGGGTGCGGATTACGGCTGCGCGAGGTTGGTCAGTAGAGGTCTTTGGACAGGACCGGCCAGGAGTTCTTGAGGTCGTCCTGCCAGTAGCCCCAGGTGTGGGTGCCGGTGGGTGGCAAGTCGAATGTCGCTGGAATTCCCAACTCGTTCAACCGGTTCTGGAGATTGTGCGAGCAGGCGCTCATCGCGGCCTCGATGATGCCGCCGACGACGACGTGGTTGGCCACGCTGATCGGGTTGTTCTTGTCGTCGCCCATGATGAACGGGTTGCCGGGGGCGTCATGTTCGCCGGGCAGACCGCCGCCTGCCGCGACCCAGAGGTTCGTGCCGCGCAGTTTGTCTGCGTGCAGGACCGGATCATTCGTTTGCCAGAGCGGGTTGTCGGCGGGTCCCCACATATTGTCCGGGTTACCGCCGCCCCACGTTTCCACCGTGGTCTGCACGAACTTCTGTCCGACCGGATCGCTGGTCTGCGCGCAGCCGCTGTAGGCGCCGACATTCTGGAACAGGCCGGGCTTGGTGATCGCCAGCATCAGGACCGATGTCCCGGCCATCGAGTAGCCGGCGATCGAATTCTTGCCGTTGGTGCCCAGTGCCGCATTGATGATCGGTGGCAGCTCCTCGGTGTAGAAGGTCTGCCATTTGTTGACGCCGAGTACCGGATCGGGTGCGCGCCAGTCGGCGAAGTAGCTCCACCGGCCACCGATCAGCTCGACGACGTTGATGTTCTTGTCGCCGAGGAATTCCTTGGCGTCGGTCTTCTCGTCCCATGAGGCATTGCCGTCGACCCCACCGCCGCCGCCGTTGACCAGATACAGCGTCGGGCGCGGGACCGAGTTGTCCGCGGGCAGATCCACCAGGAGCGGGAACGTCCGGTCCATGGCCTTCGAGTAGACCTCCAGCTGCAGCTTGCGGTCGCCACGGGTCTGCACGCTCTTGATGTAGGACCCGTCCGGTGCCTTGGCCGCGCTGTTGATCGGTGCGGCCGAGGCCACAGGCGCCCCCAGGCCCATTCCCGTGCCGACGACCGTCACAGCGGCGGCCGCCGCAACGAGATTTCTGAATCGCATACCGCGTCTCTCCTGAATATCGCACTCGCGCAATGCTTAAACCCGCTTGCTTATCCACCAAGCGGGCAAAACGTTACTCAGGGTAGATCGAATCGGACGCCGGATGCCCTCGGAAGCCCCCAGTCCCGGGGGGTTGCAGAATGGAGTGGTCGCCACCCCGGGCGACTGATGTTTTTCGGACACCCTCCCAGGGGCGGATCTGCATTCGCCGGAATTGTCTGGATTCGACGTGATTCGTCGGGATAATTCGCCGCCGAGTCATATCGCGTCCCGGCGCGAGGTGATCTTGGTTATCTCGATGACAGTCGTCGCGCAGCGTGCAGGCATTGCCGGGCCGCGCACCGTTTGTGCCGAACTTCACCCTCGGGCCGGCAATGTATCGACGATCGACCTCAACGGTGCCAGACAACGATCAGCTATCGCGTTTCGGCCGACCATCGGCCTGCCTAGGGGTTTGCGACCGGACTCAGGCAGCTGGCCGGTGGGTCGACGAACACACAGAACGCCGGGCCGCGGGTGGGCCGGTAATCGGCGGGCAGACCGCCTTCGGCGACGATCCGGGTGTAGGTGCCGACGGCGTCGGTCGGGCGGCGGGTGAGGGTCGGGTCGGTCCGCACGTCGACGGTGTAGAGACCGAATCGTGGCGTGTAGCTGCCCCATTCGTAGTTGTCGGTGAGGCTCCAGTAGTTGTAGCCGATGACGTTCATGCCGTCGGCCTTGGCGCGCTGTATCCAGTAGACGGTGTCGCGAAGGTGATCGCTGCGGGTGTAACCGTCGGCGCGGGGTATGCCGTTTTCGGTGGGCAGGCCGTTCTCCACGATGTAGAGCGGTTTGTTCGGAAGGCGGCGCGAATAGTATTGCAGCGCATAGTAAATGCCCTCGGTGCGTACCGGCAGCTCCCAGATGTGCTGGCCGGGCAGCTCCGGCATCGCCGATCCGATGGCCCTGGTGATGGAACTCAGCAGCGACCGCAGCGGATCGTAGGCGAAGTAGTAATCGACGCCGACGTAGTCGAGCCGGTCCGCGACGCGATCGACGAACGCGCCGTTGACCTGTGCCTCCGACCCGGCCACGTAGCCGACGTTGCTGGTCACCTGGGCGCCGGGCTGGACCTGGTGGATGTAGTCGTAGATGGCATTGTGGGCCTGCGCGACCCGGTCGAGCATCTCCGGCGCGCTCGCGGCACCCCGGCTGGTTTCGTGCACGATATAGGCGACCGGCTCGTTCACGGTGACCCACAGCGGATTTCGGGATGCGTAGCGGTCGACGACCGTGCGCATATTGGCCAGCCAATCCCCGACCATGCCCGGGTTGCGCCAGCCGCCGCGGTCGGCGGCCCAGCCGGGATAGACCCAGTGGTCCAGGGTGATCATCGGTCGCATTCCGGCCTGCGCGATCTTGGCGATCACCGCGTCGTAGAAACCGAACGCGGCGGCATCCCAGGTGCCCGGCGCGGGCTGCACACGGGCCCATTCGATCCCGATCCGGAACACCTTCACACCCAGCGCGGCCGCCAGATCGATATCGGAGGCGTATCGGTCGTAGAAGTCGACCGAATCGCGCAATTCCTCGGCTCCGGAGTTCGCGATGTAGCGCGTCCAGTTGCTGTCGGGCGCATGGCCCTCGGACTGGAATCCGGAAGACGCGACACCCCAGAGGAAATCCGAGTCCAGCGCCGGTAGGGCGGTCGCCCGGATCGGCGGGACAGCCGAGGAGTGTGCGCACAGCAGCAACGTCGACACCGCGGCGGCGAGCGCGGCCAGGATGCACCGATGGACCCGAGATCGCATCACCTCAGGGTAACTCGATCGCCGTCGGCGATGGACGGATCAGGAATGTTGGGGGGCAATCTGTTTCGCGTTCGGTCCGGCTCGGTTCACCGCGCCGTGGTGCGATGCCGAGCGGGGACCGAAAGCGATCAGGAATCGAGAAGCGCTGGTCACCGGATAGAAAATAGCGTTATCGCCATGAACATCACCGTTAACCAAGCCGCCATCGAATCCGTCATCCTCGAGGTGCCCGACACCGCGGCCGCAGCGGCCTTCTACGCCGCCGCGTTCGGTCTCGGCGACACGCTGCGCGTGCGGGCCTCGGACGCGCCGACGACCGGCTTCCGTGGCTACATCCTGTCGCTCGTGGTGTCGCAACCGAGTACCGTCGACAGCCTCATCGGCACCGCTGTCGCAGCGGGCGCGACGACACTGAAGCCCGCCAAGAAGAGCTTCTGGGGTTACGGCGGCGTGGTCCAGGCTCCGGACGGGGCGATCTGGAAGATCGCGACGTCGGCGAAGAAGGACACCGGTCCGGCGACCCGCGAGATCGATGATCTCGTGGTCCTGCTCGGGGTCGACAACGTGAAGGCGACCAAACAGTTCTACGTCGATCGCGGCTTGACCGTGGCGAAGAGTTTCGGCAGCAAATACGTCGAGTTCGATGCCGCGCCGTCCTCGGTCAAGCTGGCGCTCTACGGGCGCCGGGCCGCCGCCAAGGATGCGGGCGTGCCCGCGGAGGGCACCGGGTCGCACCGGATCGTCATCGGCGGCGGTATCGGGACGTGCACCGATCCGGACGGGTTCGCGTGGGAGGTTGCCTCGGCCTGAGTCGAGCGCCTGCCTACTTGGCGTCCCAGTAGCACTCCACCACCGCAGTCGTGAATGCGAATCGCACCGGTGTCGGACCGAAGGTGATCCGACCCGCGTTCTCCGCCGCGGTCGCGATCATTTCGGCGACCGTCGCGGCTTCCTCGGCGGGGCAGTGCACGATCACCTCGTCGTGCTGGAAGAAGACGAGTTCGGCGCGGAGCCCGGCGTGCGTCATCGCATGACGCACGCCCGCCAGTAGCAGCAGGGCCCAGTCGGCGGCGCTGCCCTGCACTACGAAGTTCCGGGTGAAGCGGCCGCGAGCGCGCGTCGCGGAGGTATTGGCATACCCGCCGGCAGGCTCCTCCTCGGCGGATAGGTCGGGCGAGGCGACGGAGGCCGGTGGACAGGTGCGCCCCAGCCAAGTGCGCACCAAGCGGCCCTCCTCGCCGGCGTGCGCCGCATCGTCGACGTAGGCCACCGCGGCCGGATAGCGTCGGCGGAGTTCGGCCATATGGGTCAGGGCATCGCCGGAGGTCTGGCCGTAAATGGCGCCGAGCAGGGCGATTTTGGCCTGGGCGCGGTCGCCGCCGAAGACACTTTCCGCCAGCGCCGCGTACAGGTCTTCGCCGCGACCGGCCGCTTCCATCAATCCCGGGTCGCGGGAGACCGCGGCAAGTACGCGCGGCTCCATCTGGTCGGCGTCGGCGACGACCAGACGCCATCCCGGATCCGCGCGTATCGCTTGACGGATCACCTTGGGGATCTGCAGGGCACCACCGCCGTTGGTGGTCCAGCGGCCGGAAACCGTGCCGCCGGGCAGGTATTCGGGACGAAAGCGGCCACCGTGTACCCACTGCTCGAGCCAGGACCAGCCGTGGGCGGTGTACAAGCGGTACAGCGATTTGTAGGCCAGCAGTGGTGCCACCGCGGGGTGGTCGATGCGTTGGAGTTCCCATTTTCGGGTGGAGGACAACGAGATTCCGACGCGGGCGAAGGCTCTGATGATGTCGTTGGGCAGGTCCGGCCGGACCCGCACACCTGCGCCGAAGGCCCGCGACACTTCGTCGGCCAACTCCGCCATCCGGCGCGGTTCCAGCCCGCCGGGAAAGCGTTCACCGAGCAGGTTGTCCAGCAATTCGCGGTGGACATCGGCGCGCCAAGGGATGCCGGTTCGCGACATTTCGGTGGCGACCAGCATGCCCGCCGATTCGGCGGCGAGGAGCAGTCGCATTCGCTCCGGATGTTCGGTCTTCGCCGTGCGGGCCAGCTGGCCCGCGTAGACCTCCAGTAGGGCGCTGAACTCGTCGGTACCGGGTGGCAGCGGTACCGGACCCGATTCGAACAGCGACGGCTGGGTCTCGGCGGCGCGTGCCGGCGCGTCCGGCGGGACGGGCAGGTTGTGCAGTCGCGCCCAGGCCGCCGCCAGCGAGCGGGCCTGGCCCGACTGGCCCTGTTCGTGACCGATCAGCAGCGCCTCCGCGGCCTGCACGTCGTAACAGCGCTCGACCCGCACGCCGGCCGCCAGCAACGGTCGGTAGATCTCGGCCGTGGATCGCCAGACCCACCGCTCGACCTCGGGACGCGTGCGCACGGCCTCGGCGAGCGATGGCTCGTGCAGCACCGGTCCGGCGGGCCGACCGTCCTGATCGAGCGGACACAGGCGTGCACCTCCGTCGTCTGTTTCCGCCACGGCCCATCGCACGTACCCGAGTCTCGCACCGGCATCCGACATCCCCTCGACCAACTGGAGTGTCCGTTCGGTCACCGTGGACCGACCGGCGCGAACATCGACCGAGGGATCAGTCGGCCACGGTCAGGCGCATCCGGTGATTCCGCCGTCGAGCGGGATGACGGTGCCGGTGAGGAAGCTGCCCGCGCGCGAGGCGAGGAAGGTGACCAGTCCGGCGATATCGTCGGGCCTGCCGATGCGACCCAAGGGGACCGTCTGCGCGATGTGCGCGCGGGCGGCGTCGGTATCGAGCAGGAAGGCGGTCATCTTGCTCTCGAACGGGCCGGGCGCGATGGCATTGACGGTAATCGCCTCGGCGGCAAGGCGTTTGGCGAGGTGGCGGGTAAGCATGTGGACTGCGGCCTTGCTCGCGCTGTAGCTGTAATTCTCCAGCTCGGGGGTGCGGATGCCGTCCACCGAGCCGATGTTGACGACACGGGCCGGGTCGTCCGTTTCGGCGGCGGCGCGCAGCAGTGGCAGCAGTGCGACGGTCAGGTGGAAGACGCCTTCGACATTGGTGTGGATCACCCGATCCCATGCGGCGGGCGGGAATTCGTCCAGCGGTGCGCCCCAGGTCGCGCCCGCGTTATTGACCAGGATGTCCAGCCGGTCGAACCGGGTGGCGACCGCCTCGGCCAGAGCGTGCGCTCCCGACGGGGCGGACAGGTCGGCGGTGAGCGCCACACAGTCGCCGTGCGTGGCCAATTCGCTTGCCGCCGCGGTGATATCGGCGCTCTTGCGGGAGGCGATGATCACCCGTGCGCCCCCGGTGAGCAGGCCGTGCGCGATCATGAATCCGATGCCGCGGGACCCGCCTGTCACCAGTGCGGTCTTGCCCTCGATGTCGAACAGTCCTGTGGTCATTCGAGTCCACCTCTCTCAACTCGCCGTGGCGACCTGACTATCGACACAGCGTCGTCGAGTTGTGTCAACTCCGGATCGAGGGTCAGCGCCCCGACTGCGCCGCCGCCGCACGGCTGTCGAGCTGTGCCAGCGATAGCGGATGGCGCGGTGCGGAATCCAGCAGGGTGCTGGATCGGACGTACAGCTGGTCGTCGACGTGTATCAGTTCACCGGGTGCGATTGCGCGCCAGCGTGGGTCCTCATCGGTGCGCTCGCTGGCCACGACGACCGCGGGGAATTTGCTGAGGTGTCCGCTGCGGGTTCGGATGCCGGCCCGTCCGGCCTGGTCCAGATGCCGATCGCCCTGCGGGCCGCCTGCCGCGCGTTCGAGGACGAACAGGCTGTGCGTATCCGGATATCGAAGTGCCCACAGGTCCGTCGACGTGGTGAGCACCAGGTTGAGTGCGTAGACCGGCAGCCGGTCCGCGATCCACCGGACCGCGTCGATGATGCCCGCGGCAACGTCGCCGCCGTGCCGGTCGGTGCGCTGGGTGATCAGGGCGAAGAATCGTTCGGAATCGGTGTCGCCGTGCACCAGATCGAGGTAGTCGCCGAGTTCGGAATCCAGTTCGTCGAGGCCCTGCAGCACGCCGTTGTGGGCGAACAGGCGGCCACGCTGTTCGAACGGGTGGGTGTTGCGGGGCTGCAGGGCGCCGGTGGTGGCGTAGCGGATGTGCGCGACGAATGTCATCGATTCTCGTTCGCGCGCCTCCCGGGCGAATTGGACGTCCTCGTATGCGGCGATCGGCTGCTTCTCCACCAGTGGTGCTCCGTCGGCGGCGAAGGTGCCGAGGCCGACGCCGTCGGGTTCGCGTCTGCTCTGTATCGACAGACTGTCCGGCGCATCCAGTAACCAGAACGTGGCCCGCACTCGCCGCGGTGCGGCTGACAATCCGAACAAACGACACATGGGGACTCCTGCCTGAGCGTTGTCCGCGTGTGATGCGTGTCCTGCGATCGTAGTCCCCCGGGTCGTTCGGTCGGGTTCGGCGTCGCAGTGGGCGGTTTCGACGCCGAACCCGAGCGGTTGCGCGACCTTCGTCGGCTCAGTTCCTGGCGAGTGCTTCGCCACGGATCCACTGGAGCAACGTGGGGTTGTCGACGGTGGTGATGACGCCGATGGTGGTGCGGCGGTAGCGGTCGTCGTCCACTAGGGCGAGCAGGCTCGCGGCCAGGTCGGCTCGGGCGGTGAATCTGCCGTCGGCGTGGCCCTCGACGACGGTGTAGTCGGTGGCCGACGGCAGATGGTAGAGCCCGCTCGGGCGCACGATCGTCCACTCCAGATCGGTGGCGCGGATCAGCGTTTCCATCCGTCGCATGTCGTCGTAGAGCGTTTTGCCCGCCACCCGTGTCACGTATGGCAGTAGTACGCGGTTGAACAGGAATCCGCCGTCGGAGTACGGGTGCGGGTCGACTCCGCTCGAGCTGACGACGGCGAGCCGACGCACCCCGTGCCGTTCCATCGCGGCGACGATATTGGCCACACCGCGCGAATAGGTACTGATGGGTTCCTTTCCGGCGGGCACTCCGAGTGTCGACAGCACCGCATCCCGATCCGCGACGGCGGCGTCGACGGCGGCCGGATCGAGCACGTCGGCACCGACCACCTCGAGCCGATCATGGTGCAGCGGAAAGGAATCCGGTTGTCGGGTGACCGCGGTGAGGTGATGTCCGGCGGCGAGTGCCTGTCCGGTGAGCAGGCGGCCGGTGGGGCCATTTGCGCCGAAGACGGTGATCCGCATGGCTAGGACACCTGCTGGTAGACCGACCGCAGCGGGGCGAGCGCCGCTGCCCAGGCCAGGAGCTCGTCGACCAGCCCGTATGTCGCCGCAATGTGCAGCTCACGCGGCTGGAAGTCGGTGAAGTTCACGAAGTCATCGCTCAGTGTGAGCGCCAGCTGCGGCCCGATATCGGCCATGCGCAGCACACCCGCCTGCGCGCGCAGCTTCTGCACCGCCATGACCGCGCCGTAGATGCCGTAACCGACGTAGGCGACCGGCTTACCGCCCCACTCCCGGTGGAGGTAGTCGACGGCGTTGGTCAGGGAGGCGGGCGGGGCGGTGTTGTACTCGGGCGTCACGAAGATGAAGGCGTCGTAGGAGTCGATCCGCTCGGACCATCGCCGGGTGTGCGGCTGTTGGCCCCCCGGCGCCCGGAGCGCGGGGATGGGCTCGTCGAGCAGCGGCAGCCGGTATTCCTGCACGTCCACGAGCTCGAAGTCCACGGTGTCGCCCGCATGTTCGGCGGCCCGGTCCCGTACCCATCGGGCCACGCGCTCGCCATTGCGGCCGGGCCGGGTGCTGCCGATGATGATGCCGATCTTCATAGTCCATTCTCCTGTGGTGGGTGTTGATCAGAAGCTGGAAACGCCTGCGCGGGCCGAGGCGAACGCGCTGTGGGTGGCCATTTCCTTGAGTGCGACGGCGGTGCGTCCGGCGAAGTAGGCGCGCCGGACCGTGTCGTCGGTGTGGGTGAACTGGGCTACCGCGTCCTTCCTGCCCAGCGACAGGCCGCGGCTGAAGTACGGGAAGGAGTGCGGTTTGGGCTTGCGGCCCGCGAGCAGGCGCGCGAAGTTGTCGGCCGCGTGAATGGCCTGTGGCAGTGCGGTGTAGCAGGCGAAACGTGCTCCCGGCACAGCGGCGCAGTCACCGACGGCGAAGATCCGCTCATCGCTGACGCTGCGCAGGAACTCGTCGACGACCGCCCGTCCGCGCGCGTCGACTTCGAGACCGCTGCGCGCCGCGAGGTCGGGAACGCTCGAGACGATCGCCCACAGGGTCAGCTCCGATGCCATATCGCGACCGGAGCGCAGCCGCACGACGCCGTCGAATTGTCCTGTGCCCGAACCGACTTCGGCCACCTCGTCGTCGACGATCTCGACGGTCAGCCGCTCCAGACCGGCGCGGACCCGCCGGTAGGCCCCATCGGAAAGGCCCCCGGCCACCGCGGAACCGACCACCCGTACTCGCAGATCCGGTCTGGCCTCGGCGATTTCGGCCGCGGTCTCGATGCCGGTCGGACCACCTCCGACGACGGTGACCTGGTCACCCGAGGTGAGCGCCGCCAGCGCCGCGCGAGCCCGCTGCGCGCCTTCCCAGATGCCGACGGGCACGGTTCCCGGCAGCGGCGCCACCGTGCTGCCAACGGCAAGAAAGGCGTAATCGAAATCGATCCGCTCGCCGTCGGTGCGGGTGACGGTGCCGTCGCCGATCTTGTCGACGGTGCCGACCTGCGCCGTGATCCCATCCCGCAGTACCTCCGCGAGAGGTGTTGCCGCCGAGTATGTTCCCGCGATCTGCTGGTGCAGCCGGACCCGCTCCACGAAGTCCGGGCGCGGGTTGATCACCGTGACCTGGGCATCCTTGACCTTTCGTGCCACCCGGTTCGCCACGAGCGTGCCCGAGTAGCCGCTGCCGACTACGACGACTTGCATGTCAGCCTCCTGCTTTGGTGAGTGGACGAACACAAGACGCTCGCGGTCGCGGCCTTGTGACGGCCGCGGTGATGTGATGTGCGTCACTGGCCGTGGATGTCACAAAGTGGGCGGGATCGGCGTCTCGTGGGTATGGCACAGTCGACAGCGAGGTCCGCAATGAGCGAACGAACGACCGACGCGGGCGAACCCGGCCGCCCGGACCCCGCCACCGAGGCCTTCCTCGCCCACCGCAAGCTGCTGTTCACCGTCGCCTACGAGATGCTCGGCTCGGCCGCCGACGCCGAAGACGTCCTGCAGGAAACCTGGCTGCGCTGGGCGGATGTCGACCGGGCCACCGTGCAGGACCAGCGTGCCTACCTGGTCCGGATCACCACCCGCAAAGCACTCGACCGATTGCGCGCCCTCGACCGGCGCAAGGAGTCCTATGTCGGCCCCTGGTTGCCCGAGCCGCTGCTCACCGCCCCCGATGTGGCCGACGATGTCGAGTTGGCCGACAGCGTCTCGATGGCCATGCTGCTCGTGCTCGAGACGCTCACTCCGACCGAGCGCGCGGTGTTCGTACTGCGCGAGGTCTTCGATCTGGCCTACGACGAAATCGCCGAAGCCGTCGACAAAAGCCCGGCCGCGGTCCGCCAGATCGCCCACCGCGCACGGGCGCACGTCGCCGCGCGTCGACCGCGCGGCGTCGTTTCCTCGGCCCAGACCCGTGACGCGCTTGTGGCCTTTCAACACGCGGTCGAAACCGGCGATATCCAGAGCCTGCTCGAAATACTCGCGCCCGACGTGGTCGCCCTCAACGACGGTGGCGGAATCAAACGCGCCCTCTTATACCCGGTCGTCGGGGCCGACCGAGTCGCTCGGCGGTTCGCCGCCTACTGGAATACGATCGGCGCCGCCGCGACACTGCAACCGACCCAGGTCAACGGCTACCCGGCGCTGATCATCCGGCTCAACGGGGAACTCGACAGCGTAATGGCGGTACGCATCGACGACGGCCGCATCAGCGGCATCTACACCGTGCGCAACCCGCACAAGCTGTCACATATGCAACACGAAACCCCGCTGCACCGCTGAAAGATCAACTGGTGGAGACGATCTCGGCCCGCCGATCGCGCGCCGCGCAGTCCGGGCTCCGATCGATAATCTGAGCCTGCGGGGGGCGCGCGGCTACGACTGGCTCATCGCACGTCTACTGATCGATGGCGGTGTCACCCTCCGTCGCGCGATTGTGGGTGAGCTGGGTCCCGACGCACTGACCGCGCCGGCGCGTCTGCTGTCCGCGCTGGCAGATAGTGGCGATATCGCGGGTGCCGTCGCAGGAGGTGGACAGTTGTTGCGTGACATGTACCAGGTCTGTGGACGCGATCGTCCGATGACGAAACAGCTCCGCGATGATCTGGCCCGGTGGGGCAGGCAGATGAGTGGCTGACGTGCATCCCACCAGCCCCTTATCAAGGGGGCGGTGGTGCCCGCTGGCGGGCTCGTCCAGCACCCGTATGGCTGATTACCCGAAATCGCGCGCCAGCACGGCACGGGCGCGCGCACCGGCCAAGAGCAGTCCGGCTTCCCGACGGAGCTTGCCGAGTTGACGACGCTGCTCGGCGTCGGGGGCCGTCGTCGCGAGTTCTCGGTCCAAGGAACCGAGGGCCGATTGCAGCCCACCTACCGTCTCGACAGTTGCCCCGCTTTCTAGATTTCTCGTTTCCTTGATGAGCTGGGTCAGTCGACCTTCCAGACTGAGCATTTCGCCTCCTGAGCGCGCACAGCTGCATGTCCGTCGGCGCCGCCGAAGTTGGTCCGCCGATTCGACAAACCACATCTATTGAGCCGTTAAATAACGGTACATCAAATGATGGAATGGTGGAAGAGGTTGGTACCGCTCCGAATTCATCGCGCTATCGGACAATGGGGGCGGTTGGTGATCACTCCTCCGGTCCGATGGGAGCCAGCGCCGTGCACGATGATCGTCGGTTGATCGAAGACCGTCTCGGGCGGGTTCTCACGGAGCGGATCGTTCCGGCGATCTATCCGGAGTCGGTGCCCTTGCGGGCATCGATCTGGGTCGCGCCGGATGAACCGGTGCCGGTCGCCGAGGGCTTGGCCGCGCCTCGGACACCCATCGCATCCGGTGCCAGGTGGGGCGCACCGTGGGGGACCAGTTGGCTCACGGTCGAGGGCGCGGTGCCTGCCGAGTGGGCGGGTAGCACCGTCGAGGCGATCATCGATCTCGGATTCGACCGGAACATGACAGGTTTCCAGTGCGAGGGTCTGGTCTATCGGGCGGACGGAGCGCCGGTGAAGGGGCTGCACCCGCGGAACCAGTGGGTGCGGGTGGCGTCCCCGGCGATCGGTGGCGAGCAGGTGCTGTTGCACGTCGAGGCGGCTTCGAACCCGATCATTCCCTTCTTTCCGCCGACCGCTCTCGGTGCCGAGTCCACCGCCGGTAACGAGCCGCAATACCGGCTCGGCCGACTGGATCTCGCGATTTTCGACGACGAAGTCTGGCAGCTGGTACAGGATTTGGAGGTACTCGGCGAGCTGATGCACGAGATGCCCGAGGAACCCGCCCGCCGCTACGACATCGTGCGTGCGATCGAGCGTGCGCTCGACGCCGTCGATCTGCAGAACGTGAACGCCACCGCCGCGGCGGCACGCGCCTGTCTGGTCGACGTGCTCGCCAAGCCCGCGGCGCCTTCCGCGCACACCATTTCCGCTGTGGGGCATGCGCATATCGACACGGCGTGGCTGTGGCCGCTGCGCGAGACGGTGCGCAAGGTCGCGCGCACGACCTCGAATATGACCGCGTTGCTGGCCGACGAGCCCGAGTTCGTCTATGCGATGTCCCAGGCCGCGCAGTACGACTTCATCAAGCGGCACCGTCCCGAGGTTTACGAGCGGGTCAAACAGGCCGTATCGGCGGGACGGTTCGTGCCGACCGGCGGTATGTGGGTCGAGTCGGATACGAATATGCCCGGCTCGGAGGCGATGGCGCGGCAGTTCGTGCACGGTAAGCGGTTCTTTCTCGCGGAGTTCGGTGTCGAGAACGAAGAGGCATGGCTGCCCGACACGTTCGGATTCGCTGCCGGACTGCCGCAGATCATCAAGGCTTCCGGCTCGAAATGGCTACTGACACAGAAAATTTCGTGGAGCCAGCGCAACAAGTTTCCGCACCATACCTTCCTGTGGGAGGGGATCGACGGAACCCGGATCTTCACCCACTTTCCGCCGGTCGACACCTACAACTGCTCGATGCACGGACGTGAGATCGCCCATGCCGCAAGGAATTTCAAGGACAAGGGTCGTGCGTCGATCTCGCTCGCGCCGACCGGCTGGGGTGACGGTGGCGGCGGCACGACACGGGAGATGATCGCGAAGGCCGCCAGGATGGCCGACCTGGAGGGCTCGCCGAAGGTGTTGTGGGACTCCCCATCCGGCTTCTTCACCAAGGCCGAAGCCGAGTACGAGAACCCGCCGGTGTGGGTCGGGGAGCTGTATCTGGAGTTGCACCGTGGCACATTGACGAGCCAGGCGAAGACCAAGCAGGGCAACCGGCGCAGTGAGCATCTGCTGCGGGAGGCCGAGTTGTGGGCTGCCACCGCGGCGGTGCGGAAGCGGCTCGAGTACCCGTACGCGGCATTGGACCGGATCTGGAAGACGGTGCTGCTGAACCAGTTTCACGACATTCTGCCCGGCTCGTCGATCGCATGGGTGCACCGGGAGGCGGAGCAGACGTACGCGGCGGTGGCCGAGGAGTTGACGGCCATCGTCGAAAGGGCGCAATGGGTGCTCGGCGGTGAGGGGGTGGGACCGAATGTGTTCAACCCGACGCCGCACACCTGGCGATCGGTTCCGGCCGGCGCGGCGGCCGCGGTGGCTTCGGGCGGTCCGTGCTCGGTGGGCGAGCGCGCGAGTGGTGGGTTCGTCCTCGACAATGGTCTGGTGCGGGTCGAAGTGGACGCGCGCGGTCTCGTCGTATCGGTGTTCGACCTGGCGCATCGGCGCGAGACGCTGCCACCGGGTTCGGCGGCGAATCTGTTGCAGTTGCACCCGGATCTCCCGAACGCTTGGGACGCGTGGGATGTCGACCTGTTCTATCGAAACCGGGTGACCGAGCTGACCGAAGCGGAATTCGTTGTGGCAGAAATGGATTCGCAGAACTCGGCAGTGGTGCGGGTCGGCCGCTCGTTCGGGTCTTCCACGGTCGAGCAGGCCCTGACATTGCGGGCGGGCGCCCACGGTCTGGATATCGACACGACCGTCGACTGGCATGAGACCGAGAAATTCCTCAAGCTCGCCTTCCCCCTCGACATCCACGCCGACCGCTACGCATCCGAGACGCAGTTCGGGCACGTCTTCCGGCCTACCCACACCAACACCAGCTGGGAGTACGCGAAGTTCGAGGCCTGCAATCACCGGTTCGTCCATTTCGCCGAGCCCGGCTGGGGTGTGGCGCTCGTCAACGACTCGACCTATGGCCACGACGTCACCCGCACCGTTCGAGCCGATGGCGCAACGACGACGACACTACGGTTCTCGCTCTTGCGGGCACCACGGTTTCCCGATCCGGACACCGATCACGGCACACACCACTTCCGGCACGCACTGATCCCCGGCGCTTCGATCGGGGATGCGGTATGTGCCGGCTATCGCATCAACCTCACAACCTCGCGCCCCGGTGTCGCCGAACCCGTTGAGCCACTGTTCATTATCGACAACGAGGCCGTAGTGACCAGCGCGGTAAAACTCGCAGACGACGGCAGCGGCGATGTCGTACTCCGCGTGTACGAGGCCCACGGTGGCCGAGCCTCGGCCCTGGTAACCCCAGGCTTCGATACCGCCGGATTCCAGTTCTGCGATCTGCTGGAACGACCGCTGCAAGCCGACCCCTCCGCTGTCCCCGAGGGCACGGGAGTTCGCTTACGGCTACGACCTTTCCAACTCGTCACCCTCCGCTTCGCCACCGAGTCGACGGCACCCGGCAGGAAGCCCGAACCGACTGGCCTCGGATAGATCTGGACAGATGAGCTGGCTGCGGTGCGCACGTGCTCATCTGACCAGGCTGTGGGCCTGTTATTCGGATTCGGGGTGCGGTGGGGCGGGGTGGGTGCTTAGGCTCACTGAGCTTATTTATTCGAATGCTGGAGTTTTCGATGACGATGCCGTCTTCGGCGCACGGCGGTGCACCGTTCACTTCGCCGATTGATACGGATGGGCCGCGGGTGGCGTTGTACACGTCGGAGTTCGCGGCGGATCCGCATCGTGCGTATCGGGATATGCGGGAGCGGTACGGGGCGTTGGTGCCAGTGGATCTGGCGCCGGGCGTGCCCGCCACCTTGGTGGTCGGCTATTACACGGCATTGCGGATCTTCAATGATCCGGATCATTTTCCGGCCGATCCGCGCACATGGCAGCGCGGTGTCGCCGCCGACTGCCCGGTGCTGCCGATGATGCAGTGGCGGCCGAATGCCCTGCGCAATGCCGGTGAAGCGCATGCCAGGTATCGGCAGACCAATGTCGCGGGTCTGGAGAAGGTCGATCAATACGACCTACACGATACGGTGGCGAAACTCGCACTTCCGCTGATCAATTCGTTCTGCGCCGACGGGACGGCGGATCTGGTGCGCCAATACGCGTTTCCACTCGCCTTCGCGGTGTTGAACGCGATGCTCGGATGTCCGGCCGATATCGCGCAGCAGGCCGCCACCGGTATGGCCGCGATCTTCGAGGGTGTGGACGCCGAGCACGGCAACCAGTTGCTCGTGGGGGCGATGCTGCAATTGACCCAGCTCAAGCGCGCCGAGCCCGGCGATGACGTCACCACCCGGATGCTGCGGCATCCGGCGGCGCTGAGCGATACCGAGATGGTGCACCAGCTGGGCACGCTGTACGGCGCGGGCATCGAACCGCAGCAAAATCTGATCGTCAATACCCTGCTGCTGATCCTCACCGACGAGCGGTTCGGCGGCAGCGTGCTCGGCGGGAGCCTCTCGACCAGGGACGCACTCGACGAAGTGCTGTTCAACAATCCGCCGATGGCTAACTTCTGCATCACATTTCCGCGCCAGCCGATCCTGATCGACGATGTCTGGCTACCCGCTCATCAGCCGGTCGTCGTCAGCATTGCCGCCTGCAATACCGATCCCGCGATTATCGCGGATAAATACGCGGGCAATCGCTCCCATCTGGCCTGGGGCGCCGGACCGCACGTATGCCCCGCGAATTCGATGGCCTACCTGATCGCACAGGACGCCATCGACCAACTACTCGACGCGCTGCCCGAGATCCGCCTGGCCGTGCCGCCCGATGAGCTGACGTGGCGGCCGGGACCGTTCCACCGGGCACTCACCGCACTTCCGGTCGCCTTCCCGAAATCCCCGCCACTGCGCTCCTAGGACCGTTGGTGCCTTCCCGGCGCGCGCTGGTCGTGCCAGGCTCGGCATATGCGATTGAGTATTTGCCTTGCCGATTTCACCTGGCCGGACTCGCCGGATGGGATCGGGCCGCGGGTCGACCGTATCGTGCGCGCCGCCGATCAGTCCGGGGTCGACTCGGTATTCGTCATGGATCATCTGTTCCAGATCGGTTCGAACGGTCCGGCGGAGCACGACATGCTCGAGGCGTACGCCGCCCTGGGATATATCGCGGCGCGGACCGAGCGCGTTCGGTTCGGCGCCTTGGTCACCGCCGTCAGCTACCGGGATCCGGGTCTGCTGGTCAAGAGCGTCACGACCCTCGATGTGCTCTCCGGTGGCCGCGCTTGGCTCGGCATCGGTGCGGCCTGGAATGGCGATGAAGCCGCGGGGCTCGGGCTGTTCTTCCCGCCGACCTCCGAGCGGTACGAGCGACTGGAGGAGACCCTGCGGATCGCGAAGCAGATGTGGACGGGCTCGGAAAAGCCGTTCCACGGCCGGCATTACACGCTCGAACGTCCGCTCAACGTCCCCAACGCGCTGTCCCGCCCGCATCCGCCCATCATGATCGGCGGCCAAGGCGAACGGAAGACCTTGCGCCTGGTCGCGCAATACGCCGACGCCTGCAACCTCTTCGGTGAATCCGTCGATACCGTCACGGCCAAACTCGAGGTCCTGCGAGGACACTGCGAAGCCGTCGGCCGTCCGTACCAGGACATCGAAAAGACCATGGTGGGGTACTGGTATCCGGAGAAATCGGTTGCGGAGCAAGCGGATTCATTCGCCAGCTTCGCCGAGGCGGGCATCCAGCACATCGTACTCGGCCGCCGGGGTCCTTTCGTGGACGAGGACTTCGAGCAGATTCCCGAACTGGTGCGCGCGGTCGCCGACCTCTGATTTCGATCAGCCGATCGAAGCTGGGAATGGTAGAGCTCGCGGTTGTGGATGAAGGTGGCCCGGTCCACGGTGTCGTCCACCGGGAAATGCCGGTGGTAGACATCGAAGTAGCCGGGCAGATGGTCCTCGACGAGGGTGATGAACTGCACCGCCGAGCGCTGGCCCTCGGTGAGCCGGTCCGCATCGGCGAGCGACCAGTCGAAGGCGGTCTCCACATCCCAGGCCCGCGTGGCCGGGGATGCGGCGAGGAAGCCGCCGACCGCGGCCGCCACTCATCGACCGGAATCAGAGCCGATTCCACATTCATCTGCGTCTCCTCCCGGGCATTGCGACAGGTCAGCGCGTAATGCTTGGTCGTGTAACCCCATCCGGCATTGGCGATCTCCAGGTAGGCAATCACCACGGTCGCGGTGTATTCCGAGTCCGACGCCGACGGCACCGATATCACCGAGTGCGACCGGCGGATATCAGGAGTGCGGATGGGGATCCACGATGTGATCGAGGGCCTCCAGATCCCGTTGCAGGGCGTAGAAGGTGGCCAGGGCGACAATGAAGGCGAAAAACCCACCGACGCACAGGGCTACGATCGAGCCGATCACCGTGTGCTGCTGCTGCGGAGTCAGGAACATCAGCCCTACCGGCACGCCGATCAGCGGAACCGAGGCCGCCACACCGAGATACAGGCGGCTGCGCCGGATCAGCCGGTGTAGCCGGGCCGAGTCGTCGGGGGAGGCGTGTCCGGCCGCGACCAAACCCGGGTAGTACCAGCGCAAGACGAAGAATGTGGCAGGAAAGTACGTATATACGACCGCCGCCGCGGCCGCGATCAGGCTCGAGGCGATGAGATTCGCCAGCAATCCGGCCGGTACCGGCCCGAGCGTCAGCAGCTTCACCAGGAAGATGCCCATGGCCAGGATCCATCCGATGAATGCGACGGCGGCGATCCGGTCACCGCAGGCGAGGGTGTCGGCGCGCGCCTTGGCGAGGGTGGCCTCGTCGAAGCGTCTGCCCCGGCGCAGGCCGTCGGGCACCAGGAAGACATTGCGGCACCAGTACAGCAGCCCGGCGATCGCGACCGGGAAGGCGATCGCGATCACCGCGTACCCCAGGTGGGTCATCCGCCCGGCGGCCTCGGATCCCAGTTGGAGTTGGATCAGCCGGACATTGTGTGCCGACAGGTACAGTCCCGCCACGACCTGGCCGAACACGCCCGCCGGAATCACCACCGGTATCGGCCGCATGCGCAGCCGTGCCCGCAGGCTGTGTGCCGGCGGGACGACCAGGTCGCGTGCGGCCCGATCCAGACTCAATTCCAGCCGCAGGGCCAGTTCGGCACCGCTGGAGTAGCGGTCGGCGGGATCGGACGCGAGGCAGGTGAGCAGTGCATCGCGCAACACCGCGGGGCACTCGGCGGGTAGCTCGGCCTCCAGGCGTGCGTCCATTGGCCTGTGGCGTCGATCGATCATCGCCTGCAGCGATTGCTCCGATTCACCGGCGCCGGGTCCGTCGTCGAACGGTCGCCGTCCGGTGAGCAGTTCCCACAGGACCACCGCCAGCGCGTAGAGGTCGCTGCGGGTATCCAGGTCCGCGGCGGTGACGGCGAGGCCGGGGTCGCAGGCCTCGAGCTGTTCGGGCGACATGTAGGACAGCGAGCCACCGAAATAGGCAACCGGATTCGCACCGGGCAGATGTCGGCTGAAGCTGATGTTGAAGTCGGCCAGTTTGGGCTGACCGTCGGCGGTGAGCAGCACATTCGCCGGTTTGACGTCGCGGTGCAGCACACCGTGGCGGTTGGCGTAATCCAGGGCGGTCGCGAGGCGACTGCCGAGCCAGGCGACGGTCTCCGGCCAGGTGAGCCGTTCGAGTTCCGCACGCGCGGCCGAGGGCTGCGGCTCCATCACGCCGCCGCTCCTGGTGGCGGCGTCGATGGCCGCCAGCAGGAGCTTGCCGTTGCGTTCGGCCGGCGGGGTGCTGTGCAGCATTCGCAGTACGCCCAGCAGCGTGCCGCCCGGAACGTACTGCATGTACATGAGTTTCAGATGCTGTTCGGCGATCTGGCGCTGATCGAAGACACGGACGATGTGGTCGTGGTCGAGCTGGGCCAGAGTTTGTGGTTCGGCGCCGCGGTCGTGGGAGATCTTCACCGCGACCAACCGGCCCATCGATCGCTGCCGAGCCAGGAATACGCACGCGAAGGCGCCGCGGCCCAGGGGCAGCAGCAGGTCGAAGTCGTCGACGGTGGCGCCAACGGCAATGGTCTCGATGGCGTCGAGCGCGGTGGGGTCGGCAAGCAGCGTGGTACGCGCGCCGCTGAGGTCGACACCCTCGGTGATGTGTGCCATCTGGGTCGGATAGTCGTGCTGGTATTCGGTCAGGTCGACATCGTCGCAGCGGCTGCGGGCACTGATCTCCTCGTAGATGAGATCCGGCGGCAGCGGTGCGGTGCCCAGTTCCGGGAACTGTTCGCGATAGTCGGCGAGGCGCAGCGGGTGGTCGGTGCGCTGCCAGCGTTCGTGCATATCCACCTTGATCAGCTCGATCAGCACGGTGCGCCGCAGCGCGGGTTCGATCGGCAGGTGAACCGACAGATTGGGGGGTTCGCTCGATGAGTGCCAGCGTTCGGCGAACTGGGCAACCAGGGTCGTCAACGCGGTCTGCGTTGCCGTCGCGCGGACGCCACCGAGGTTGGAGGTGCTCGCGCCGAGATTCTCACCCATCGTCGCTCGCCTCGAAGTCGATCCCGGCTCTCGTCGTTCAGACCAGGTGGTCGGCACTTCATCAACAGCATTACGCCCTTGCCATGCTCTTGTCCATCCCCGTCCTCGGCCGGATATCAGGGACCGCCCAGGAGGCCGATGCACCGTCCACTGTTCGATCTGGCCGCAACGCCCCGGTTCCGGCGATCGCGGTTCGATACCTGCCCGCAAATGGCGACGACTCAGCTCGGCGGGGCGGACGCCGGTGCGGATTCGTCGGAGACGGGCTCGGTGAATGGTGGGGTGTCCTGCTGACAAACGGTATGAGGTGGAGGTAGCACGCCTCGCACGACGTAGTCGCTTTCGTGGGCATTCGCACAACTGCTCGGGTTGTTCAGGGTGGTGTGCCCGTATCCGGCGACGGTGAGCAGTCGAGCGTTGCCGAGTTGGGCGGTCGTGGCGAGGGCGGCTCGATACGGGGTAGCGGGATCGAAGACGGTGTTGACCGTGAGGATCGGTGTCTTGGACCGGTTCCATGGGCCGGTGTAGCGGTGGGCCGCCTTTCCCGGCCAGGTGGAACACGCCTCGGTCACCCATGACCAGAAGGGTCCGACCGTCCCGGCGCGCAAGGTGGCGAATTTCGCCAGCGGGCCGTACGAGTGTGGATCGCGTGGGTTGGGACTCTCGCTGCACACCAGCGCGTAGACCTGCTCGATGCCCGAATAGCTCTGCTGCTGGACGGAGGCAGCCGCAGCGGATGGCAGGTCCCCACTCGGCATCGTCGGGACCGAGGCCGTCGAAGCGGTGCTCTGCGGCGTCTGGCCCAGCCAGAGGTCCTGCAGCAACTCGGCCAGCGACGACCAGTTCGGGGCAGCGTCCACGGGATGGACCAGTTGCAGGGCTGTGCGAACGGTGGAGGCGGTGACAGCGTAGGTGAATATGCCCTGCGGGTGGATGAGCAAGCGGTGCAGCAGTAGCTCGTACTTGACTCGGGTCGCCCAGGGGTTGTCGGCCGCGAAGGGGCAGGCGCTGCGGCCGGCTCGGCTGCACAGATCGAGGAACTGCTTCAGCGTCTCGGCCGTCCCCAGGTCGGACCCTTCGCGCAGGAAGGTCGGCAGCGCCGGGTTGTCGTGGTACCAGGCGGTGGGATCGACATTGCCGTCGAGCACCATCGCCCGCACCCGGTCGGGGAATAGGTTGGCGTAAGTGGCGCCGAGCAGCGTTCCGTAGGAGGCCCCGAGGTAGGTCAACCGCTCGTCGCCCAGGACCGCGCGTAGCAAATCCAAGTCGTGTGCCGAGTCTGTGGTCGAGACGAACCGCAGCAAGACCGGGTCACGTTGTTCGCAACGCCGACCCAGTTCGGCGTTGAGGTCGATCCACCGCCGCTGTTCCTCGTGGCCGACGGGAAACCCTGCCGGCAACTGCGCGGACCAGGCCGCGTACTCCGCGGCAGTGGCGAAACATTGGACGGCGGTCGAGCGACCGAACCCGCGCGGGTCCCAACTGACTATGTCGAACCGTTCCCGCATCTCTTGGGGAAAGAACGGATACTCCCTGATGAACAGGTCGATAGCCGGTGCCGGCCCACCGGGGTTGAACAGCAGGCTGCCGATCCGATGCGCCGGATCGGTTGCCAGGTGCCGGATGACCGCCAGCTCGATCGTGCGCACTTCCGGATGCTGATAGTCCAACGGTGCGGTCACGGTGGCGCATTCGAAACCGGCGGCGTCCGGGCACGGGGTCCAGACCGGAGGGGGCGGCACCGCGGGTGTCGGGGCCGGCGGCTCGGCCGCGCTGGGCGTACCGCCGCAGGCCACGACCGCGGCCACCATTATGGATGTCACCAAACGACGGGGGAGATGAGGGCGGTGCGACACGGATCCTCGCTATCGTCACGGGAAAGTGCGTGGCTTGTGCTGCAAGGAAACTTCGCCCACCGTAGTCGACCATCGAGCAAATGCCGGGTTGCGCCGATCGCATCGGCGTGGTGGTTCCTCGGCAGGCGGCAGGACATCACTGCTGCGGGTCACATGCCTTCGTATTACTTCAACCCCGACCGCACCAACGCATTGACGATGTGCCGCTGTAGCACCAGATACATCAGCAGCACCGGCAGACAAGCCAGACTGGCCAGCGCCATCATCGGTCCCCACTGATCACCTTCGGTGCCCATGAAACTGCGCAGGCCCAGCTGTAGCACGCTGTTGGACTGGCGCAGCACGACTGCGGGCCAGAAGTATTCGTTCCAGGCGTTGATGAACCCAAGCGAGAGAGTGCCGCCACCATTTCCCCGTGAGCACTTGTCCAGTTAGGGGGTTGTGGTGCGGATGGCGCGGCGGGCGGCTATGGAGCCGAAGGTTTCTCGGTCGGCTAGGAAGCCTTCCAGGGCGAAGGTGGCGGCGCCTAGGCTGGATGGGTTGTGGGGGAGGGTGCACAGCTGCAAGGTGACGGCGGCGAATGGGTCGGACATGGCGTGGTGGGCGGCTACTCGGCGGGTCACCTCGAGTAGGCGTTCGCCGAGGAGGTTTGCGACCAGGTCGCCGAAGACCATGGTTCGGGGGTTGAAGAGGTTGACCAGGTTCGCGATAGCGACGCCGAGGTATTGGCCGGTTTTTTCGACCACCTCCGAAGCGGTGGCGTCCTCGCGCGCCGCGGCCGCGGCGACGGCGGCAATCGTCGTGGCGTCGTCGGCGCCGAAAAGTGTACTGGTGGGGTCGATTTCGCGCAGGGTTTGCACGATGCCGGGGGCGCTGACGTATGCCTCGACGCAGCCCTGACGTCCGCAGCGGCACAAGCGTCCGTCGAGGACGAGGTTGGTGTGGCCCCATTCGCCCGCGCTGTTGGTGACGCCGCGGTAGAGGGTGCCATCGATGACGACGCCGATGCCGACACCGGCACGCAGCGTCACGACGATCAGATCGTCCACATCGCGTCCGGCTCCGAACCAAAGATGCGCCGCCGTACTGGCTTTCAGCGGGTTATCCAAGTACAGCGGATGCGGCAATCGCGTCGCGAGCAGTGCCTTGAGCGAAACGTCGCGCCAGTGCCAGTACGGGGAGAACACCGAGACCCCGCCCTCGGGTTCGACCAGACCCGGCACGCTCAGGCCGACACCGAGCACCTTGTCCGAATCGTCCGCGGTCAGTTCGTGAATGCCACGGATGATCAGCTCGGCGACATCGTCGGGCTGGGTGGCCTCGGGGTCGACGGGGATTTCGACGGATCGCAGCACCGACATGGCCAGGTCGAAAAGGTCGAAATGGATACTCGTTTCGGCGATATCGACGCCGACGAGCATGCCGCGCGCCGGATTGACCGCCAGCTGCGCACGCGGCCGCCCGATGCCCGGCGCGTCGTAGCCGAGTTCGGCGAGCACGCCCACATCGAGTAGTTCGGCGATCATATTGCCCACCGTCGCGAACGAGAGCCCGGTGGCGCGGGCGATCTCCTGACGGCTGGTGTGGCCCTCGGCGGCATAGACCGCCTGCAGTACATAGAACCGATTCCGCCGTCGGATATCGCGCGCGGTCAGCTGGTACACGGTGGGGCCATCTCCTTCCGATCGACATTCGCAGACGCTACCCGAGCAGTTATCACAACACTATTTACAACAGTTATCCGAAGTCCTACTGTAACCCAGGTCACTACCAGACGCCGAGTGCCCGGCGCAGCATCAGAGGAGCACCCCATGTCCTGGACCCACCGAAGCCGTTGGACCAGAGCCGTTTTCTGCGGGGTATCGCTCGCGCTAGCGGTATCGGCCTGCTCATCGGGTAAGGACGATGCGCAGGCGACCGGTCCACAGCACCACACCGGCGCGATCACTCTGGTCTACGCGCAGAAGCAGGGTGATCAGGAGTACTTCATCGGCGAGGCCGAGGGCGCGAAGGCCAAGGCCAACGAACTGGGCATCGATCTGAAGGTGGTGAATCTCGGCAATGACGCGAACAAGGCGGTCACCGAGGTGCAGAACGCGGTGAACCAGAAGGCCAGCGGTGTGATCGTGGTGGTGCCCGATCCATCGGTCGGTCCGCAGGTCGTTCAGCTCGCGAAGGCCGGTGGTGTCGCCCTGCTGACCTCCGATGATCAGGTCTGTACGAACGGCCCGGATCCGTCGTCGTGTGCCAAGGACAATCTGGTGCCACGGGTCGGCTTCAGCGGCACCCAGATGGGTACCGAGGTCGGCACCCGAGCCGGTCAGGACTTCAAGAAGGCCGGGTGGAAGCCGGAGGAGACCGCGATCATCGACGCCTGGAAACAGGATGTGACCGTCTGCACCGACCGGGTCAAGGCGAATCAGAAGGCCTTCAAGGAGGCCGCCGGAGTGGACGTCAAGGTGATCGAGGTCGGCACCGACAACACTCCGTCGGATGCGCAGAACAAGATCTCGGCGACGGTGTCGGGCAATCGGTCGGTGAAGAACTGGATTGTCATGGGCTGCAACGACGAGAACGTCAGCGGTGGCGTCGCGGCGATCCAGAACGCCGGATACTCCGCCGACAATGTGCTCGGCGTCGGCCTCGGCGCCTACCTGGCCTGCAAGGAATGGCGCGGCGGCAAGCCGACCGGATTCAAGGCGGCGCTGTTCATCAACGGCAAAGACGTTGGCGCACTGTCGGTTCAGACGATCTACGACTACCTGAAGAACGGCAAGCAGATGCCGCCCGAGGCCTACGCGCCGACCAAGATGGTCGACGCGAGCAACTGGCAGCAGGCGGGCGTCACATGCAGCTGACCGGACTGCGGGTATCCGGGCTGAGCAAGAGCTTCGCCGGGGTGCCGGCCCTGCGCGATGTCAGCCTGGACTTTCCCGCTGGTGCGGTGACCGCCCTGATGGGTGAGAACGGGGCGGGCAAATCCACCCTGATCCGCATCCTCGGCGGCGATCACCGCCCGGACGGTGGCCGGCTCGAGTTGAATGGTGTGCGGCTCGAGCTGGCCACCCCGGCCGACGCGCGGTCGGCCGGTATCCGGGTGATCGGCCAGGAGCCGGAGATCGTGCCGCATGTCTCGGTTGCCGAGAACGTCTATCTCGGATCGCTGCCGCGGCGCTCCGGTCGACTGCTCGACCGGGCCGCCCTGCGCGAACGGATGCACGCCGACCTCGCCCGACTCGGCTTCGACCGCGATCTCGATCCGGACACCATCGGGTCGAAACTCACTGCGGCACAACGTCAACTGGTGGAGATCATGCGGGCGTCGACCACCGACGCCAAGGTGATCGCCTTCGACGAGCCGACCTCGTCGCTGTCGGACCACGAGACCGAATCGCTGTTCGCGCTGATCGGTCGCTTGCGTGCGCAGGGCTTGGCGGTGATCTATGTGTCGCATCGGATGCGGGAGATCTTCCGGCTCGCCGATCGGGTCGCGGTGCTGCGCGATGGCGCACTCGTCGGCGCGCGGGCCACCGCCGACACCACCGATCGTGAGATCGTGCGGATGATGGTCGGCCGGGACATGTCGACCTTGTTCGCGCGCAAGCACAATACGCCGGGCCGGGTGGTGCTCGAAGCGGATGCGGTGAGCACCGACGATGTCCAGGATGTGAGTCTGCGGGTGCACGCCGGTGAGGTGGTCGCGCTGGCCGGGCTGGTCGGGGCGGGTCGCTCGGAACTGGCCGGGGCGCTGGCCGGTGATCTGCCGATCCGCTCCGGTGAGGTGCGGGTGGACGGCAGGAAATTGCGTCTGCGCCAGCCGCGGGACGCGGTGCGGGCCGGGATCGGATACGCGCCCGAGGAGCGCAAGGCGCAAGCCCTGCTGCTGCATCGCGGTGTACGCGACAATATCTCGCTCGCGATGCTCGATCGCCTACGGCGGCTGCGGTTCGTCCGCGGTGGCGAGGAGCGGCAGCTCGCGCGCCGGTACGTCGAATCACTCAGAGTGCGGACACCTTCCATCGAGCAAGAGGTGCGCAAGCTCTCCGGCGGCAATCAGCAGAAGGTGGTACTGGCTCGCTGGCTGGCCCGAAAACCCAAGGTGCTCATCTTGGATGAGCCCACCCGTGGCGTCGATGTCGGCGCCAAAGTCGAGATCTACCACATCATCGAGGAGCTGGCCCAATCCGGTGTCGCGGTGCTGGTGATCTCCTCGGAGCTACCCGAAGTGCTCGGCCTGGCCGACCGCGTTGTGGTCATGCAGCACGGCCGGGTCACCGGTGAACTGGACCGCGCGCAGGCCAGCGAGGAGGCGATTCTCGCGCTCGCCATGGCCGCCGACCTATCGCCTACATCGCGAGGAAACCCATGACAGACCAACAACTTTCGATTCCGGTGGAGGCCGCCGTTGCCCCGCCGTCCTCGGTGCTGGCCCGCGGTGCGGCCGCGCTCAGGCCGCGTCGGCTGGTGCAGGCGATCGGCACCGGCAATCTGAGCCTCATCGGCGCTCTGGTGGTGATCGTCGCGATCTTCGGCTGGCTCAACGACGGCTATCTGGATCCGGCGAATCTGGCCGGAATCGGTGAAGCGGTAACGGTTTTCGGTCTGCTCGCCGTGGTCCAGACGGTCGTGATCATCTGTGGTGCGCTCGATATCTCGGTCGGCTCGCAGGCCGGTGTCGCATCGGTGATCAGCGCGATGGCCTTCACCGCGACCGCCTCCAATGCCTGGGTGGGCATTCTGGCCGCGATCGGTGTCGGGCTGGTGCTCGGGGCGATCAACGGGCTGATCATCGTCTACGGTCGCGTCAATCCGGTGATCGCGACACTGGCCACCCTGGCCGCGTTCAAGGGCGTCGCGCAGTTGATATCCGGTGGTAAGGCCCAGGGTTTCGTACTGGGCGACGATGTGTTCATCTTCATCGCGCGCGGCAAGATCCTGGGTCTGCCGGTTCCGGTGGTCATTCTCGCGGTGGTCGCGATCGGTATGCATGTGCTGCTGAAATACACCGATATCGGCCGCAATATCTATGCCATCGGCGGAAATGACACGGCCGCAAGACTTTCCGGCATCAATATCAACAAGTACCTGATCGCGGTATTCGTGCTCGCGGGCGCGGTGGCGGCGATCGCCGGGATCATTCTGACCGCGCGCACCGGCTCCGGGCAGCCGGTCTCGGGCAGTGAGGGCCTCGAGCTGAAGGCGATTACCGCGGCCGCGTTGGGCGGGTGTGCGCTGAAAGGCGGCAAAGGCACGATCGGCGGCACGCTGCTGGCCGTTGTGCTGCTCGGTGCGCTGGACAACGGGCTGAACGTGGTCGGTGTGAATACGTTCTGGCAGAACGTCGCTCAGGGTTCACTGCTGGTGGCCGCGGTAGTCATTCAGCAGCGGCGCAGTGGGGAACGTGCGGTCGGATTGCCGACCTAGCACCCGTCAGGAGCGAATGATGATCGAACTGAAAGCCCACCGGTGCTCGCCGCGGCCGGGCCGGTTGTGCGAGGGACCGGTCTGGGACGACCGCACCGATGAGGTGCTGTGGGTGGACATTCCGGCCGGACGCATCCACCGCGCGACACTGCGCGACGGCGACCTGGTACGGCGGTCCACCGTCTCGGTGGGCAAGCGGGTCAGCGCGGTGGTGCCGTGCGCATCGGGCGGGCTGATCGCGACCGCCGTCGATACCTTCCTGCATATCGATAACGACACGATGACCGAGGTTGCGGCATTATCGCTGCCCGCTGACGGGATTCGGCGGCGCATGAACGATGCCAAGGCCGACCCGTGGGGGCGACTGTTCGCCGGGACCATGTCCGAGGACGAGATCCTCGGTACCGCGGCGCTGTATCGACTCGATCCCGATGGGGAGTTGAGTACGGTGCGGCAGCAGGTGACGATTTCCAACGGTCTCGGCTGGAGCCCCGACGGTGCCACCGTGTATTACGCGGACAGCCCGACCCGTCGAGTCGACGCCTTCGACTACGACTCGACCACCGGCACCTTCAGCGGTGGGCGCACCTTCGCGCAATTCCCGGACGGTCTGCCCGATGGATTGACCGTGGACGCGAACGGTTTCGTCTGGGTCGCGGTGTGGGGTGCCGGACAAGTTCGGGCATTCGATCCATCGGGTCGGCCGCATGCGGTGATCGATGTCGGACCGGCGCAGGTCTCCAGTTGCGCTTTCGCCGGACCGGACCTGGACATCTTGGTAATCACCACGGCCGCGGAAGGTTCCGCAGATATCGATGCCGGGCGATTGTTCACCTGTAGGCCGGGTGTGACCGGTCTTCCGACGAATCCCTACTCCGATGCGAGGTTGGTGCACAACCCATGACCGCTGATCACGGATTGCCCCTGGACCCACCGGTGATCGCGATTCTGCGCGCACCGACGGCCGCCCGATTCGCCGAGGTGACCGCCGTACTGCACGAGTCGGGTATCACCGCGGTGGAGTTCACCCTCAACTCCGCGGGGGCACTGGACGCATTGCGCGACTGCGCCGGATCAGCCCATCCGGTCGGTGCGGGCACGGTGCTCACCGCCAACGATGCCACGCGAGCCGTGGACGCGGGTGCGGCATATCTGATCACCCCGACGGTATGCCCGGAGGTGATCGCGGAGGGCCGCCGCATGGGTATCCCGGTGATATGCGGCGCGTTCACGCCGACCGAGATCCACAGTGCGTGGCAGGCGGGCGCGACCATGGTCAAGGTCTTTCCGGCATCGGTCGGCGGTCCCGGCTATCTGAAGGCGATCAGGGGTCCGCTGAACGAGATTCCGCTGGTGCCGACGGGTGGGGTCGCGCTCGCCGATGCCAGAGCGTATTTGGATGCCGGCGCCACGGCGCTCGGCATGGGCTCGCCGCTCGTCGGCGACGCGTGCACGGGCGGCGATTTGGATGCGCTGCGCGAGCGCGCGTCTGCGGTGCGGAAGGCGTTGCTATGACGGGCGGATTGGTGACTTTGGGCGAAGCACTGGGTGTGGTCGCCGCCACCGCGCCCGGTCCATTGGCTTCCGGTGCGACGATGCGGATGGATTTCGCGGGCGCCGAAGCGACGGTCGCCATCGGTGTCCGCAGATTGGGTCATGAGAGCGCATGGGTGGGCAGCGTCGGTGCCGACGCCATCGGCACCATGGTGCTCGATCGGCTCCGCGCCGAACAGGTCGATATCTCGCGATGCCGAATCGATCCGGAACTGCCGAGCGGGCTGATGCTGCGCGAGCGGCGAACCGCGGATCACATGCGAGTCACGTACTACCGCAAGGGTTTTGCGGGCTCTCGATTGTCGGCCGCCGATATCGATTCCGCTCAGATCGCCGCCGCGCGGGTTCTGCATCTCACGGGCATCACCCCGGCGCTGAGTCCGTCCGCCCGTGATGCCGTCCACACCGCACTCGATGCCGCCGTCGATGCCGGGGCCGTCATCTCCCTCGATCTCAACTATCGCCGCGCATTGTGGTCGGAATCGGATGCGGCCGTGGAACTTTCGAAGCTGGTATCCCGCGCCGACATCGTCTTCGCCGGCACCGATGAAGCTGCCATCGTCGTACCCGCGGCGACCCCGGCCGAGATGGCGAAATCCCTTGCCGCACTGGGGCCATCGCAGGTCGTGATCAAACTCGGAGCCGAAGGCGCACTCGCACTGCACAACGGCGAGCTGATCCCGCAGCCCGCGGTGGATATCCGCAGTGTCGACCCGGTCGGAGCGGGCGACGCGTTCGTCGCCGGTTACCTCGCCGGTGTGCTAGACGACGGCTCCGTAAGACACAGCCTGCGATTGGCCGCCACCTGCGGCGCATTCGCCGTATCCGTACCCGGTGATTGGGCCGGTCTGCCGTTGCGGCACGAACTCGCCCTGCTCACCGGCGCCGACATCAACCGATGAAGGGAACAGCATGAGTCGTCTTGCAGACCGGGTCGCGGTCGTCACCGGGGGCGCATCCGGCATCGGTGCGGCCACTGCTCACCGGCTCGCGGCCGATGGCGCCGCGGTCGTCATCGCCGATATCGCCGAACCGGCGGGACGCGAGGTCGCCGCCAAAATCCGAGCGGCCGGTCACCGAGCCGAATTCGTCCGGTGCGACGTATCGTCGGAGGATTCCTGGACAGCGCTGCGCGAACGCGTCAACGAGCTGTTCGGACCGCTGGACTTCCTGTGCAGCAACGCCTCCCGGCAGGCCATCGTCCCGGCACACGAATTGACCAGGCAGGCCTGGGATGACGGCCTGGCGGTCAACCTGACCCCGCTGTTCCTCGGCCTGCACACCTTCATCGACGATCTGCGCAGTCGCGCCGGCAATGTGGTCGCGGTATCCAGTGTGCATGCCCAATTCGGACTGCCCGGATATCCCGTCTATGCCGCCGCCAAGGGCGGGCTGACCGCATTGGTACGGCAGCTGGCCGTGGAGTACGGGCGCTCTCGCGTGCGGGTCAATGCTGTGCTGCCAGGCCCGATCCTCACCCCGGTATGGGATGACGTGGACGAGGCGGGTCGACGGCTATCCGCCCAGGCCACCGCCCTGGACCGGATGGGTGCGCCCGAGGAGGTGGCCGCCGCGGTCGCCTTCCTCGCCTCCGACGACGCATCCTTCATCACCGGTGCCAACCTGGTCGTCGACGGCGGCTGGAGTGTGCGAAAGGAGTCCCGGTGAAGATCACCGCACTTACCACCTACCTGGTGGCGCCGCGCTGGTGCTTCCTGAAGGTCGAGACCGACGAGGGCATCACCGGCTGGGGTGAGCCGGTGCTGGAGGGCCGCGCGCACACCGTCGCCGCCGCGGTCGACGAGCTGGCCGACTACCTCATCGGCAAAGACCCGATGAGCATCGAAGCGCACTGGCAGGTGCTCACCAAGGGTGGTTTCTATCGGGGCGGACCGATTCTGTCGAGTGCGGTCGCGGGTATCGACCAGGCGCTGTGGGATATCACCGGAAAGGCATTGGGCGTACCGGTGTGGCAGTTGCTCGGCGGTGCGGTGCGCGATCGGATCCGGGTATACAGCTGGATCGGTGGCGATCGCCCCGACGATGTCGCGCGCACCGCCGTGGAGCGAAAAGAGCAGGGCTTCACCGCCATCAAGATGAACGGCTCCGCCGAATTGGAGCTGATCGACACGCCGCGCGCGACCCGGGGCATCGTCGATCGAGTCGCGGCCGTCCGCGAGGCAACCGGCGACGATTTCGATATCGCCGTCGATTTCCATGGCCGCCTGTCCATTCCGATGGCCCGGCGGGTGCTGCCGCTACTCGAACCGTATCTGCCGTTCTTCGTCGAGGAACCGCTCGTCCCGGAATGCAGCGATCAGATCGGCGAGATCACCCGCGCGACAAGCATTCCCATCGCGACCGGCGAACGGCTCTATTCGCGTTGGGATTTCAACGCCGTCCTCGATCAGGGCATTGCCGTTGTCCAACCCGATCTCTCGCACGCGGGTGGGATCTCCGAGGTCCGCCGCATCGCCGCCCTCGCCGAGGCCCGCGATATCGCCCTCGCCCCGCACTGTCCCCTCGGCCCCATCGCTCTCGCCGCCAGCCTCCAGGTCGGCTTCGCCACCCCCAACCTGCTCATCCAGGAGCAAAGCCTCGGTATCCACTACAACACCGGCTCGGACTTGCTCGACTACCTGGCCGATCCGACGGTTTTCGCCTACCGTGACGGCTACGTCGACCTGCTCCAAGCCCCCGGCCTCGGCATTCAGATCGATGAAGCGGCGGTGGCGCGCGCCGCCGAACAGGGCCACCGCTGGCGAAATCCGATCTGGCACCGCAAGGACGGTTCCTTTGCCGAGTGGTGAGGTCTGCCAGCTCGGCCCTGGGCATCGGGATCGATGAGCCACCGGGTCGGGCTTCGTTATCTGTCTTACGTTTCCCGTAGATTTGCCCGAGTCGGCGACAATCCGGCAGCACCGGACAAATCTCGCAAGGGAATATCGTGACCACAACCGACGAGCGCACGCGCTCCCCCTTCTCGTCCTGGCTATTACAGGGCGCGACCGATGAGCGCTACGCGCAGCATGCGGGTCCCATGCGCAAGCCGGGCGATGCCGAACACGAGCGGTCTTGGTGGCAGGTGATGTGCCTGACCGGTGTCGACTACTTCTCCACCCTCGGCTATCAGCCGGGTATCGCGGCGATCGCGGCGGGCGTGCTGTCGCCGTTGGCCACGCTGGTGCTCGTCGCGCTGACGCTGCTCGGTGCGCTACCGGTCTATCGACGGGTGGCGCGGGAGAGCCCGCACGGCGGCGGCTCGCTGGCCATGTTCGCCGAGCACCTGCCGCGCTGGACCGGCAAGATCTTCATCCTGGTGCTGCTCGGGTTCGCGGCGACCGATTTCGTCATCACCATGACACTGTCGGCCGCCGACGGTGCGGCGCATATCGTCGAAAACCCTTATGTGCCTGCGGCTCTGCACAATCACAACCTGCTCATCACGCTGGCGCTGCTGGCATTGCTCGCGGCGATCTTCCTGAAGGGTTTCGCCGAGGCCATCAAGATCGCGGTCGCGCTGGTCGGTGTGTACCTGTCGCTGAATGTCGTTGTCGCCGTTGTCGGTTTGTATCACGTGCTCATCGCCGGTGAACTGGTCGTCGACTGGACGCATGCGTTGACCGTCGAGCACGGCAATGTCGCCACGATGATCGGCGTCTCGCTGCTGGTATTCCCGAAGCTGGCACTCGGGTTGTCCGGATTCGAGACCGGTGTCGCCGTGATGCCGCAAATCAAGGGTGCGCCAGGCGATTCCGAGGAGAACCCGGTCGCCCGCATTGCCGGGGCGCGCAAGCTGCTGACCACTTCGGCCCTGATCATGAGCACTTTCCTCATCGTGACCAGTTTCATTACGGTCGTGCTGATTCCGGAGCAGGAGTTCCAAGCGGGTGGGTCCGCGAACGGTCGAGCGCTCGCCTATCTGGCCCACAAATATCTCGGCGATATGTTCGGCACCGTGTACGACGTGAGTACCATCGCGATCCTTTGGTTCGCGGGCGCGTCGGCCATGGCCGGGCTGTTGAATCTGGTGCCGCGCTACCTGCCTCGATACGGCATGGCCCCCGAGTGGGCGCGTTCGGTGCGGCCACTGGTGTTGGTATGCGCGGTCATCGCCTTCGGTATCACGTGGTACTTCGACGCCGATGTCGACGCGCAGGGCGGTGCGTATGCGACCGGCGTGCTCGTACTCATCACCTCCGCCGCGGTCGCGGTGACCTTGTCGGCCGCGCGGAAGGGCGAGCGCAACAAGGTATTCGGCTTCGGTGCGATATCGGTGGTCTTCGTCTACACGACCATCACCAATATCTTCGAACGCCCCGAGGGTGTGCAGCTGGCATCGCTGTTCATCGTCGCGATCATCGTCGTATCGTTCGCCTCGCGCGTCCGCCGCTCCTTCGAATTGCGTGCCATCGAGGTGACTTTCGACGAAACCGCAGCCCGCATGATCGACCAGGCCGCTGCCGAGGGCATGATCCGCATCGTCACCCACGACATCGACCAGCGCAAGCCCGAGGAGTACCGGGAGAAGGAAGCGGAGCAACGCCTGGAGAGTCACATTCCAGCCGACGCCCCGATCCTGTTCCTCGAGGTCATCGTCCGCGACGCCTCCGACTTCAGCACCGACCTAAGCGTCACCGGCCTCGAGCTCGACCGCTATCGCATCCTCAGCGTCGAAGCCACCGCCGTCCCCAACTCCATTGCCGCCATCCTGCTCGCCGTCCGCGATCGCACCGGCCTGGAACCGCACGTGTATTTCGAATGGACAGAAGGCAATCCGGTGGTGAACCTGCTGAAGTTCCTCTTCGTCGGCGAGGGCGAGGTCGCCCCCGTGACCCGCGAAATCATCCGCCGTGCCGTCCCGAACCCCGCCGACCGCCCCCACGTACACGTCGACAGCTAGAAACCCGCCGAGAATGCCGACCGGTCCGGGTATCTGCCGTAGTCCGACCGGGATTCACTTCTTCCTCGCCCGGTAGGCGGCGACAGCGTTGCGATTTCCGCACGCGGTGCTGCAGTAGCGACGAGATCTGTTGCGGGACAGATCGAGAACCAGGCCCGCGCAGCCCTCGTCGGCGCACAGCGATAGACGGCTCAGCTCGTCGGAGCGGATCAGATCGATCATCGCCATCGCGGTCTCGACGGCGATGCGGACGGGGAGCGGGGCCTGCGCGGGCACCGCGTGGATGTGGTAGTCGACATCACCGTGCCGGACCAGTTGCGGCAGCGCCCGGTGCTTCGCCAGCGTCTCGTTGATCAGCCGCACCGTCGTATCGCGGTCGCTGGTCAGCATGCGGCGAAGCGGCGTGCGTAATGCACGCACCGCCGCGAGTTCGGCGGCGTCGCCGGAGTGCGCGCCGGTATAGCGGTGTTTGACGAAAAACTCGTCGAGCTGGGCCACCTCGGTCAAGGTATCCGGCTCCTCCGCTGAATTCACCAGCTCCACCGCGGCAACCAGCGACGCCTCGGTGTCATGGGCAAAGGCCATGTTGACATATTACCCGACCGACCTTAGCGTCATCAGCCATGGCTACGATGACTCATGACAACACTGCGCAGCGGCTGCGGATGGGACTGCTCTGCGCGGTGGTGTCCGCGTCCTCGTTCGGGCTGTCCGGTTCGCTGGCTCGCGGGTTGATGAGTGCGGGCTGGAGCTCCGCGTCCGTGGTGGCGGTCCGTGTGCTGGTCGCCGCCGCGGTACTGGTGCCGATTGCGGTACTGCAGCTGCGCGGCAACTGGGATCTGTTGCGCCGCAACGCATCCTTGATCGCCGCGTACGGCCTGCTCGCGGTGGCCGGTACCCAACTCGCCTACTTCAATGCCGTCGCCCACATGCAGGTCGGCGTGGCGCTGCTCATCGAATACACCGCACCGGTCGCCGTGGTCGGCTGGCTGTGGCTGCGTCATCGCCAACGGCCAGGCGCCGCAACGGTTCTCGGTGCCGCACTCGGGATGACCGGCCTGGTCCTTGTCATCGACCTGCGTTCCGGCCTGGCCGCCAGTGGCGTCGGCATCGCATGGGCCCTTGCCGCCATGATCGGAGCGGCCGCCTACTTCCTGCTCTCCGCCCACGGCGATGGCACCCTGCCGGGCACCGTACTCGCCGCCGGAGGCCTCCTCTTCGGCGGACTCGCCCTCCTCGCCGCAGGCGCGATCGGCATCGTCGGCTTGCATGCCACTACCGATCCCGTGGCCTTCCAGCACATCACGGTCTCGTGGTGGGTTCCCGTCCTCGCGCTCGGCACGATAACCGCCGCCCTGGCCTACGTCTCCGGCATTGCCGCCACCCGTCTCCTCGGCTCCCGCCTCGCCTCTTTCGTGGCCCTGTTCGAAGTCCTGGCCGCCCTGGCCTTCGCCTGGGCACTCCTCGGCGAATCCCCGCGCCCCGTCCAACTCCTCGGCGGTGCCCTGATCCTCACCGGAGTAATCACCGTCCGCCAGGGCGAAACCCGCGCGGTGGACAGTAGCCGCACGCTTTCTTCGAGCCGGGAGCTTCGTCGGCAGTCGTGATACGGACGAATGCTGTAGACAACGGCCGGACTACGCGCGGGCGACGCCTTCGAGCGCCGGACCGATCACCACCGTCCGACACCCGCGCTGAGCCGAAAGGTATTGCCATGAGTGCTGATCGAACGTGGCCTGGCTCCGCGGAGGAGAATGCGGCCATCGCCATGTTGGAGCAGCTCCTGCGGCAGCACCGTGGAGCATCAGCGCAGCGCCTCAGCCGCAGCAGCCGCAATCGCGCCCGCGACCGCACTGAGCGCGGGCGAATCGACCTTCCACTGCTGCCAATAGAGCGGCACATCGATGGAGGAATCGCCATCGATGGGCACGAGGTCCCGCCGCGCCCGACCACCCCGAGTCTGTAGATCCGGCAACATCCCCCAGCCGAGTCCGATGCGCACCGCCTCCGCATACCCCGCAGATGACGGCACATAGTGTCGCGGCGGATCCACCGGCTGCCCACACCGCCGCCGCAGATGCCGATCCTGCAGATCATCCTTGCGATCGAAAAGCACCACCGGCGCAACGGAATACGCTTCGGCAGTCGGCCCAGCCGCGAACCAGGTCCGCGCGAACCGCGGATTCGCCATGGGTCGGTAGCGCATGGCACCGAGCCGCTGCACCCGGCAGCCCTGCACCGCCGCCGCGGTGGCCGTGATTGCCGCCATCACCGTCCCATCGCGCAGCAACCGCGTCGTATGCTCCTCGTCCTCGCGATGTATCTCGAAACACACACCGGCGGGTACCTGCCGCAACGCGGGCATCACCCACGTTTCCAGTGAGTCGGCATTGACCGCGATCGGCACCCGGATCGGCCGATCCGCGGGTCGACCGGCATCGCCGAGTTCGCGTGCGGTGTCGCCTGCGAGCAGTTCGATCTGTCGTGCCAACCGCAGCACCGCGAGTCCGGATTCGGTGGGCTGCACCGGTTTTGTACGTTGCAGCAGGACTCGACCGGCCGCGTCTTCGAGCGCCTTGATGCGTTGACTGACCGCCGACGGCGTCACGCGCAGACTGCGCGCGGCCGCATCGAAGGTGCCCTCGGTAACAGCCGCATTGAGCGCGCGGAGCTGATCGAGCTGCAGATCCATTAAGAAATCGTAAAGGTACTTCAGAATCTTTAGCTGGTCTGGTTGGAATTCCGGATCTAGCGTCGATGCGTGTGACGGCATCATCGGCGGCCCTGGCGGCCATCTCGGGACTCGGCTTCGGACTCTCCCTGATCGTGGCGATCGGCGCGCAGAACGCCTTCGTGCTGCGACAAGGTCTGCGCGGCCAGCATGTGCTCGCCGTGGTCACGGTCTGCGCCGCGTCGGATATCGTGCTGATCGCCGCGGGCGTCGGCGGCTTGGGCGTCGTTGTCGAATCGGCACCCGTGCTGCTGACGGTGATCCGCTACGCCGGGGCCGCATTTCTGGTCGGCTACGGCATGCTCGCCGCCCGCCGTGCCTTCGCGGCGGCGAGCCTGACCACCGATTCCACCGGTGCCACCGTCGCACTCGGCGCGACCGTCCTCACCTGCCTCGCCCTCACCTGGCTCAATCCGCACGTCTACCTGGATACGGTGCTGTTGCTCGGCTCCTTCGCCAATACCTACACCGGTCCGGACCGCTGGTTCCTCGGCGCGGGCGCGATGGTCGCGAGCATCGTCTGGTTCGCCTCGCTCGGCTACGGCGCCCGCAAACTCGGCCCGCTGTTCGCCCGCCCGATCGCGTGGCGTGTGCTCGATTCGGTGATCGCGGCCGTGATGTTCGGCCTCGCACTGGGCCTGTTGCTCACCAGCTAGACTGGCTCGACCTGCAACGCCGGGGGACCGGATCGCGATCAGTACCTGACTGGTTCGGCAGCAACAGGTGGGGTCGCCGCACCGGCGGGAGAGGTGGGCAGGCAGTGAGCTATCCGTACGGCTTCGGGGATCAGCCGCGGCAGGACCCGGCGCCGTGGGGGCAGCCGGTGGACCATCCGGTACACCAGGGTTGGGGTCCGACCGGCTATCCGATGGCGCATTCCAGCGCGCCGCCGCCCGGCCCGCCGCCGAAATCGAAGTCCGGTGTGATCGCCGCGGTGGTGCTCGGGCTGGTCGCGGTGCTCGCCGTGGTCGGTGTCGGCCTGGTTGTCGGCACCGGGCGTGCCAGGGACCGACCGCAAGCCTCGGATGCGCTCGCCACCGTCGCCCCGGCGACGAGCGCGCCGCATACGAACACCCCGCGCACGACCGCGCCGCCGCCGGGTCCGGGCCAGCCGTCTTCGGGCAAGCTCACCTACGGCGACTTCGCCGGGGACTGGAATTTCAAATTCGACAGCGTGGAACTGCACGCCGACTGGGTCGAGGGCCGCGATCACGCCAACTGCCGCGATTTCGAGGTGGACGGCAAGCTCACCGGCCTGGGCTGCGAGTACGCCGCCGAAATGGTGTACCGGGCCGAGGGCGGCGGGCTGAGGATCACCCAATTCGTCCTCGCCATGTCGACCGAGGGCCAGGCCACCGCCGCGCTCGGCAAGTTCACCGACGCGGACCTGCACCTGCGACCGGGGACCTACATCGACAATTTCGTCACCGGCAAATGGCGCGACGGGACCGAGAAGGAATTCGTGGTGGTCACGGTGGCCACCGCCAATGCGGCCGTCGCCACGGACACGGTCAAGAGATATCTGCAGTACCGGCACGCGGATACCCTCGGCACGCTGGCGTTCCGATAGCGATCATCGGCTCGATGAACCGGAGGTAAGCCTGTGGCAGTGTCGAAACTATGCGATTGCGAGGCTGGCAGACGACCGCCGCGATCTGTGCGTGGGGCCTGCTGCTCTTCGGATGCGCGCACGACGCACCCGGTTCAGCGCCGCCCACCACAGCGTCGCAACTCGGTGCCGAACCGGTGACGAACCCGCCGCGCTTCAGCGCCGACGACCGGGTCGTCGTCATCGATCCCGGCCACAATGGCGGCAATGCCGCACAGCCCGGCGAGATCGACCGTCAGGTGCCGGACGGTCGCGGAAAAACCAAGGCGTGCAATACAACCGGCACATCGGCCACCGATGGCTACACCGAACACGAATTCACCTGGGATGTCGCCACCCGGGTCCGGGATGCCTTGGCCGCCCGCGGCATGCACGTCGTGCTGACCCGCGACGACGATGCGGGCGTCGGGCCGTGCGTGGACGAACGCGCGGCCATCGGAAATCGCAGTGGCGCAGCGGCTGTTGTCTCGATCCATGCCGACGGCGCCGCCGCGGGTGCGCACGGCTTCCACGTCGCCTACTCGTCGCCGCCACTGAATCCGGCACAGGAGGAGCCGTCGCGGCGACTGGCGACGACATTGCGCGACACCATGATCGGGTCCGGCTTCGTCCCGTCGACCTACGTCGGCTCCGATGGTATGAACCCGCGGGCCGATCTGGCGGGTCTCAACCTGTCCGAACGTCCGGTCGCGCTCGTGGAATGCGGAAATATGCGCGATCCGGGTGACGCCGCGTTGATCGAATCGCCCGACGGCCGGGCGCGGTACGCGAACGCCATCGTCGATGCGATCGTCGCATTCCTGGGGTGATCGGGATCACCAATTGGTCGCAGAGCGCCCCTACCCATACTGAGTTAACGGCGTTACGCTAACGCTGTTACCCGAGAGCAGCCGAACAGGGGAGTCGCCCATGCTCGTGCGGATCGCACATCTGGCCACCAGGCATCCACGGACGATCCTGCTCGCCGCGGCACTGTTGGCCGTGCTCTGCGGCGCGTTCGGCGTCTCGGTGACCTCGCATACCAAAACCGGTGGGTTCACCCCGGACGATGCCGAGTCGTCGCAGGTCGCCAAGCTGATCGCCGATAACTTCGGCGGCGCGGAACCCAACCTCATCCTGCTCGTCCACGATGATGCCGGTGCGGACAGTCCGGCGGCCGAGGCCGCTGGCGCGAAGTTGGTCGACACCTTGCGTTCGCGCGGCGATGTGATCGGCATCCAGTCCTATTGGGACGCTGCGCAGTCACTGTCGTCCGCGTTGCGCAGCAAGGACGGTAAGAGTGCGCTGGTGCTCGGCTACATCACCGGCGAGGAGTCCGTGGCCCAGCAGACCGCCGGTGCGATCGCCGAAGAGGTGACCGGAACCACCGACGGCGTCAGCATCTATCAGGGCGGGCTCAGTTCCATCTACCACGACGTGAACGGGCAGATCACCCATGATCTGGCGATCGCCGAGGGCGTGGCCATCCCGCTGTCGTTCATCGTGCTGATCCTGGTGTTCGGCAGCCTGGTCGCGGCCTTCCTACCGTTGGCCGTCGGTATCTTCGCGATCTTGACCACCCTGGCGATCCTGCGCACCCTCACCGTCTTCACCGATGTGTCGATCTATGCGCTGAATTTGACCACGGCACTCGGTCTCGCGCTCGCGATCGACTACAGCCTGTTCATTGTCAGCCGCTACCGCGAGGAACTCGGCAATGGACTGGATATCGAGGCGGCCGTGGTGCGCGCGGTGCAGACGGCCGGACGCACGGTGCTGTATTCCGCGCTGACCGTTGCGCTGTCGGTGGCCGCGCTCGGCGTCTTCAATCTGTACTTCCTGAAATCCTTCGCCTACGCGGGCGTCGCGGTCGTTGCCGCGGCCGCCGCCGCGTCGATCCTGATCCTGCCGGCGGCGCTGATGCTGCTCGGACACCGGGTGAATGCGGCGGATCTGCGAAAGCCGTTGGGGCGCTTGCTCGGCCGGGACCTGGGTGGGCAGCGCGCACCGGAGCAGACCTTCTGGTATCGCACGGTGCAGTGGGTGATGCGTCATGCCGCGCCGGTCGCCATCGCGATCATCGTGCTCATGTTGGCGATCGGATCCCCGTTCCTCGGCGTGAAGTTCGGCTATCCAGACGATCGAGTGCTCAATGCGGGCACATCCGCCACCAGTCGCACGGTCGGCGACGCGCTACGCGCGGACTTCCAATCCAATGCCGCTACCAATGTCACCGTGGTGCTCGACGGCTACCGCGGAAGCACTACCGCCATCGGCGATTACGCCGCCGCGCTCTCGAAGGTGGATGGCGTGTCCGGAGTGCTCTCGGGTTCCGGTCTGTACACCGGCGGCCTGAAGGTGTCCGCCGGATCGCCACAGATGATCAACGACACCGGTGCCCTGCTCACGGTCGCGACGACGGTCGATCCCTTCGGCACCGAGGGAAAGACACAACTGGACCGGCTCCGCGATATCCCTAGCCCGGGACCGGCGCTCTTCGGCGGCGGCGCCGCGATCAACCGCGACTCCCTCGACGCGCTGGGTGCGCGACTGCCGCTGGCCGCCGCCCTCATCGCGCTCGCCGCATTCGTGGTGCTGTTCCTGTTCACCGGAAGCGTCCTGCTGCCGCTGAAAGCCCTCGCCCTCAATACACTTTCGTTGACCGCGGCCTTCGGTGCGATGGTCTGGATCTTCCAGGACGGGCACCTGTCCAGCCTATTCGGCAACGAGGCGATCGGGTATCTGGTCCCGACCATGCCCATCCTGATGTTCTGCCTCGCCTTCGGAATGTCCATGGACTACGAGGTATTCCTGCTCTCGCGCATTCGCGAGGCGTGGCTGGCCTCGGGACGCACCGCCGCGGACAACACACGCGCGGTGGCGCTGGGCGTTGCGCGTACCGGCCGGATCTTCACCGCGGCCGCACTATTGATGGCCATTGTGATGGCCGCCATGGTCACCTCGAAGGTATCGTTCATCCAGATGACGGGCCTGGGACTGACTTTGACCGTGCTCGCGGACGCAACGCTGATCCGCGGTCTCCTCGCGCCCGCACTCATGCGGATGCTCGGCGCCGCGAATTGGTGGGCGCCAGCGCCACTCGCCAAGCTGCACGCCAAGATCGGGCTGCGCGAGGACGAAACCACGACGGGCACAACCGAATCCGACAAAAACCTACTAGCCGGACGAACGTGAATCCAACTTCGAGGCAGCGTTCGGCACGTGGCTCCGGTGCTGAGCTGCGTGCCGAAATCCTCGATGCCACAAAGCAACTGCTGGCGCGTACCGGTCATGTCGACGCGGTATCGATCCGGCAGATCGCCAAGATCGTGGGTGTCACCCCGCCGTCGATCTACCGCCATTTCGCGGACAAGGATCAGCTGATCGAATCGGTGGTGGCCCAGGTATTCGAGGATCTGGATGCGGAAATGCTGGCCGCATCCGACCCGAACGACTCGCCGATGGAGCGTTTGCGTCAGCAGGGGCTGGCGTATGTCCGGTTCGCCAGGGAGCATCCGGAGCAGTACCGCCTGGCCATGACGCCCGGCGAGACGGCTGGCGCGGTCGATCAGGTGCTGACCAGTAGTGCCTTCGCCCATCTCGCGGCGACCGTCACCGAGTGCATGGATCTCGGTGTGATCACATCCGGCGACCCGTTGCCGCTCGTCTTGGAGCTGTGGTCGAGCGCGCACGGCATCGCCTCGCTGCTGATCGCGAAACCCTATCTGCCGTGGGGTGATGTGGAGACGTTCGCCGATCGCGTACTGCGCTCGACCTGCGTCGGCCGGGTTGTCATCGATAATGTGCTCGGCGAGGACGTGTCCCCCGACGCCGTCGTCCAGTGGGCGGCAGCGAACCGTCCGGTGTCCTGAGCGACGGTCAGCGCCGCGAAGGCCAACGCGGCGGCCACCGTGCGCACCGCATGCGAGAGCTGCCAACGGTCACGGATGGTCGCCCAGTCGTCGGGTGGCGCGGTGACGATCCAGTCGCGTTGGTCGGCATTGATCGGCAGGTTGACGATGATCGTCAGGATCAGAACGCCCGCGAGCAGAGTGAACGCGATGATCGGCAGCCAGCGGGTCGGGCCGCGGTCGCGGAAACGGGCCGCGATGACGAGGGCGGTGGCGATGAGTGCGGGTAGCAGGGTGACGGTGGCGAGAACATCGAGCCATTCCAGTTCGATCTGTCGCACCTGGGTATAGACCGCCGCCGTGGCGTCACGCATCGATAGTTCGAGGACAAGAACGGCGATCAGGAATCCGGCGAAGACGCCGCTGAATATCCGGGCCGTGAAATAGGCGACTGTGTGCATCGTTCGCACTCAATTCCGAAACGCGGCGGCGTGATCGGCGGCCCACTCGGCAAAAGTTCTTGCCCGGCCCAGGATTTTCTCGACCCAGTCGGTGACGGGTGCGGGTTGGCCGATGCCATCGGCGTAGCGGGTCAGCAGGGAGTCGACGAAATCCTCGGGAAAGCCGCGCGCCACCATGCCCTGCCGCACCATGGCGGCCGGAATTTCCGCGTAGTGCAATGGCCTGCCGATGACTTCGCCGATGATGCGAACCATATCCGCATGGGTCAGTGATTCGGGCCCGGTCAGCTCGACTCGTTCGCCCAGCAGATCCTCGGTCAGGAAGGCATGCGCCGCGACCGCCGCGATATCGCGTTCGTGCAGTGGACTCTCGGCGAATTCGGCATAGGGCCCGCGCACCACGTCACCCGCTCGGATCTGGGCATTCCAGCCGCTCTGCAGGACATTGATGGCAAAGCTGCTGGCGCGCAGGCTCACCCACTCGAGTCCGCTGTCGACCACCGCGTGCTCGGCCTCCCTGTTCCGATCACCGCGGAAGCGGGAGGGCTGTGCGGTGAGCGGGTCGTCGATATTGATGGCGGACAGGGCGACGAGTCGGCGCACGCCATGCCCATCTGCCAGTTTCGCGAATTCGAAGGCCGCATCGCCCACGGCACGTGGGTGCAGGAATGCCGCGGACGCACCGTCGAGGGCCTCGGCGATGGTGTCCGGTCGGGCCGGGTCGCCGACCACCACCTCGACGCCGGCGGGCAGTGCGGCAGTTTCGGTGGACCGGGTCACCGCTCGTAGTCGAACCCCTTGTGCGGCAAGCAGTTCGACGAGCGGGCGACCAACGGTTCCGGTGGCTCCGGTGACAACAATCATGACATTCCAATCTATTCGAGAATCATATCATATGAGTCTCATACTAGATTACCTGGATTGTCGTGAAGTATGACTTCCATAACATCGGAATGGCGGCAGGGGGTCATTGCCGCCGCATCGACCTGAGGGCCGGACGCCGACAGGCGCCCCGAGCGTGACGGGACCACCGGTTATCCGTAGGCCGCGGCCTGATGCGCCCTGGTCGGCATGCGATAACGATCAGGAGAACGTCTTGTGCGGAACTCCTACGGTCAGGCCGCCATCGACAACGAATTCGGCGCCCGTCGAATAGGACGATTCGTCGCTGGCCAGATAGGTCACCAGTGCCGATACCTCGGCGGGGTCGGCGCCGCGTCCGAGCGGGATCTGCAGGAAGTCCTCCGGGATGCCCTCGGTCATCGGCGTGCGGATCAGTCCGGGATGGATCGAATTCACCCGGATTCCGTACTGCGCCAACTCGAGTGCGGTCGATTTGGTGAGCCCGCGGACCGCGAATTTGGTGGCGGTGTACCCGTGCAGGCCGGGGCTGCCGCGCATGCCCTCGACCGAGGAAATATTGATGACCGAACCGCCGCCCGCCTCGATCATCGCGGGTGTGGCTGCCTGCATGCCGAGGAAGGTGCCGGTCAGATTGATATCGATGATCTTGCGCCACTCGGACAATTCGAAGTCGACGAGCAGATTGCCGTTGACGATTCCGGCATTGTTCACCAGGACATGCAGCGCACCGAAGCGCTGCACGGCTTCGGCGACCGCATTCTGCCACTGTTGCTTTTCGCGCACGTCGAGATGGATGTAGGCGGCGCGGTCGCCGATTTCTTCAGCCAGCGCGGCGCCCTCCTCGTCGAGGATGTCGCCGAGCACCACTCGCGCGTCCTCGGCCACCAACGCCCGCGCGTGCGCCGCGCCCATGCCCCGCGCCCCGCCGCTGATCAGTGCCACCTTACCGGTCAACCGCCCCATCGCGGCCTCCTCTCGCTCCCGTCGACTTACTGAAACACGTTACAGAGGATTTGCCGATCCGCTCTCGCCTCGGTACCGCCCAGTGGAACTCGGGGCTGCTGTGCGATCTATGGATGCGGCATCGCGTGGCGATTCGATGATGGGTGGCGCCTCGGCGCGAATCAATTACGGCCTGAACAAGGTGCGCTTCCCCGCGCCCGCCGGTTCCCGCATCCGCGGCCGCGCCCGGATCGTGAGTGTCGACGAGGTCTCCGGCGGCCTGCAGATCGTCATCCGGGCGACCATCGAGCGCGAGGGCGGCGATAAGCCCGCGTGCATCGCCGAATACATCGTCCGCGCCCTCGCCTGAGCGGCGGCGGCTCGTATGGCATCATCGATATAGAACGCGTTCTAGTATTGCCGCGGACCGCGAGGAGGCCGACGATGACGAATCCCGCGGTGGTGGCCATGCGGCGGTTCGCTCGGCGTTCGGGCGTGCCGGATATCGCCGAGGTGCCCGGTGGACGGCTCGTCGAACTGCCGGGGCGCGGGCGCACCTACGTCGTCGATATTCCGGGTCCCGAGGGTGCACCGGCATTGATTCTGCTGCACGCCACCGCCTGCACGGGCTACCTGACCTGGTTTCCGGCACTCGAAGCGCTGGCCGAGCGATATCGGGTGATCGTCTTCGATCAGCGCTGGCACGGCCGTGGCATCCGCTCGGAGCGGTTCTCGGTGCGCGATTGTGCCGATGACGTGGTCGCGGTCGCCGACGCACTCGGCGTCGAGCGCGCGATCCTGGCCGGATACTCTCTCGGCGGCGTCGTGGCATTGCTTGCCGCACGCCGACATTCGGATCGGGTGCGCGGTCTGGTGCTGTGCGCGACACCGTATCGGTTCCAGGAGAAGTTGCGCGAGCGCGCTTTTCATCAGGCCTTCGGCGCATTCGCCGACGCCATCGGCCCCTATTCGTACCGCCGTGCGGCCGAGTACGTCGGCCGACTACCCGAGTTGCCGGAGCATACGTGGGCGCCGGGAAAACTGAATCGCTGGGCTCTCGACGAATTTCGCAGCAGCAGTGGTTGGGCCATGGCGCAGGTCATCGCCGAGGTCGGCCGATTCGATGCGACCGCATGGCTTTCCACACTGAGTATGCCGACCGCCGTCGTGATCACGACGCGGGACCGTGCGATTCCGGTCTATCGGCAATTGGAGATGGCGACCATGATTCCCGGTGCGAGCATTCATCTGGTCAAGGCCGGTCACGCATCCTGCGTGCTCGAGGCCGACCGCTTCGTGCCGGTACTGCTGCAGGCCTGTGCCGCCGTTGCCGCAAGGCAATAGGAAACTTCGAATGCGGCCCTGTTCGGCGGCAGTGGCGAACAGGGCAGCGGTGGGCGTCAGCCCAGATCGCGTGCCGCGGTCAGCAATTCATCGACGACGCCGGGGACCTCATCGGCGATTGCCTGCAGATCGGGCACCAGTTCCCGGCAGGCGATGAACCCGAAGTCCAGATCGCCGTTATTGGACAGTACGGTCACCGTCAGTCCCGCGCCATGGAAAACCGGCCCGAACGGATACATGGCCTCGACCCGATGCCCCAGGAAATACAACGGCATCGGCGGGCCCGGCACATTCGATACCACCAGGTTGTGCACCACCGGATGGCGTTCGGCCAATTTCAGCGACGAGTAGACGCGCGCCGCTAGCTGAAAGGTGTTCGGCGGAGCGTACTTCGACCAGTCCATCAGGAAATCCGCGCCGACGAATTCGTGTTCGTCCTTGGCGTCGCGGTTGGCCTCGGCCACCTGCCGCAGGCGCTCCACCGGATCGGCGATATCGGTCCCGAGTCTGGAGAACAGCGAGGAAACCTTGTTGATGCCCGCGGTGTGCCGGCAGGTGTCGTGCACCGATACCGGCACCGAGGCGATCAGGGATTTGTCGGGCAGCTCGCCGTGCTTGTCCAGATAGGTGCGCAGTAGGCCCGCGACAATGGTCAGGACGACATCGTTGACCTTCACATCGAAGGCGGTCTTGATCTCTTTGATCGCGCCGAGATCGGTCTCGGCGCAGGCCACCACGCGATCCGGACTTATCGCTCCGTTGAACGGGGTTCGCGGCGCGGTCAACGGTAAGGCCATGCCCCCCTGGTTGTTTCGGCGCCGCTGCGCGAAACCGGCAACCATGCCGAGGGTTTTCGGCACCATGCCGACCAGCCCGAGCCTGTTCGGCAGGTTGAGCACTGCCTCGGCCGCCAGCTTCACATCGCTGGGCTGGGGTTCCGGGTGCCACTCCGCGGCCGGTTCGGACTCGGCGAGCCCGGGTTCCAGATCGCACAGATGCATCATCATGTTGGTGCCGGTGATGCCGTCCACGGCGGCGTGGTGGTACTTGCAGATCACCGCCAGTGTGCCGTCCGCCAGGTGTTCCACCACGCTCATTTCCCACAGCGGACGGCTGCGATCCATGGGCACACTGGCGATCTCGCCGACCAGGTCGGCGAGTTCCCGCCGTTCCAACGGGCGCGACGTTTCGATGCGTCGGACATGGTGGTCCAGATCGAAATCCGGGTCTTCCACCCAGACCGGATGGTCGAGATTGAACGGCACCTCGTGGATCCGCCGCCGCATCTGTGGGATCAGCGGCAGCCTGCGGCCGAGTTCTGCTTTGAATATGTCGAAGGTGTAGGGCACGCCCCCTGCGGCGGGATCCAGGATCAGCAACGCGCATACGTGCAGGTGCTGAGTCCCGGTCTCGAGGTACAGGAAGCTGGCATCCAATCCGGTTAGTCGCTCCATAGCCAAAGACTACTAGAACGTGTTCTAGTTTACTGCTCGATCGCGGGGATATCGGTCACAGTGGATCACTCTATTGTCAAGCGGGCTTTTCGGTCGCACTCCTCGCGGCCGGCCATGTGTGTAACCGAGGGTTTCATATACGTGTATGATCATTGCTACGGGCATGAAGGAAGGCCCGCAATGTCGCGGTCGTGGCTCTTTTCGAGCTGTGGCGCGGCGGGTGAGATCGAGGAGTATCGATGAAGCTACTTCGTAGGGCGCGGCAGCGGGTGGACATCGATCCCGGTGCGGTCGTCCTCAACGCGCGCAATGTGCGGTTCGACTGGGCGGATACCCCCTTGCACTGGATGCCTGCCGAACCCATCGCCTCGCATCTGATCAATGCGTTGAACCTGTTGCTGCCCGAGGGTGAGCGGATGTTCTGCGCTGCGTATTCCGAGGCGCTGCCGTATGTGAAGGACGAGAAGCTGCGCGAGGCCATGCTCGGCTTCATCGGTCAGGAATCCATGCACGCCGAGACGCACGACAGGGTGCTGCACGAGGTGCTGGCCGCGAACGGCATCGACCCGCAACCGTATGTGCGACAGGCGGAATACCTGTTCCGCAAATCGCTCGGGCCCAAGGATATCGATGGCATCGCCCGGCGGCAGGTCATGGTGGAGCGACTGGCAATCATCGCCTGTCTGGAACATTTCTTCGCCTACCTCGGCGATTGGGTGCTCAATGCCGATCTGGAAAAGTTCGGCGCCGACCCGAGAGTGGCCGACCTGTTCCGCTGGCACGGAGCCGAGGAGGTCGAGCATCGGCACGTCGCCCACGATGTGGCCGTCTACTTCGGCGCCGGATACGTGCGGCGGGCCGCGATCATGACGATCGTCTTCCCGATCTTCATCACGCTGGTGGTGCGCGGCACCAAATTCATGGTGCACCAGGACCCTGCGCTGCCCGACCTCGGATATCCGCGTCTCATCATGCAGGTCTTCGGTTCGATGTGGCGCGGTGCGCTGCCCGGTGTGCCCTCACTGCTGTGGAGTGCGCTGACGACATTCAAGCCCGGATACAACCCGGAGTCCGTCGGTTCGACAGCACAGGCGGTCGCGTATCTGGCCAAATCGCCCGCGGCCCAGGCGGTTGCGTCTTGAACTGGCGGCCGATACCGGAGCAGTTGCCGGCCGATCTGTTCGGCAAGCGCGACCAGGATCGGGCCGTGCGGGTCCTCGACGCGGTCGCCTCGGCGCGGCTGCGGTGGACCACGATCGTCAACCGCCGCGAGCTGTCACCGCGCGCCGATGATCACCGACTTTCGTTGGTGGTGACCGGTCGACGCATCGAGGCGCACGACCAGGATGTGGTGAGCTTGCGGCTGGAATCGCCGGATGCGCGCGAACTTCCGCCGTGGCGGCCGGGTGCGCATCTGGATCTGGAGTTGCCGTCGGGTCGGTTGCGACAGTACTCGCTGTGTGGCGATCCGGCCGATACCCGGGCGTATCGCATTGCGGTGCGTCGCATTCCGGATGGCGGCGGTGGTTCGGTGGAGGTGCACGACGCACTACGGGTCGGATCGCGCACCGTGGTTCGTGGTCCGCGCAACGCTTTTCCGTTCGCCGTACCTGGTCACGGATCACCCGCCGCGCGTTTGCATTTCGTCGCGGGCGGGATCGGGATAACGCCGATTCTGCCGATGGCGCGGTTGGCGATGCGGCTCGGTGTCGATTGGTCGATGGTGTACACCGGGCGCAGTCGCGACGCGATTCCGTTTCTCGACGAGATCGCGGGATTCGGTGCGCGCGTCACCGTGCGCACCGATGACGAACACGGATTGCCCGACGCCGCAACGCTGCTCGCCGGAGTCACCTCCGATACCGCGGTTTACTGCTGCGGTCCGGTTCCGATGACTACCGCCGTCGCGGAAGCAGTGCGCGAAATGCCTGGTATCGAACTGCATTCCGAGCGATTTTCACCGCCACCGATCGTCGATGGTCTCCCCTTCGAGATCGAATTCGCTTCCACCGGTGAAGTTGTCGAGGTGCCCGCGGACGAGTCGGCACTGGCGACGATTCTGCGGAGCCGCCCGGATCGACCGTATTCGTGCCGCCAGGGCTTCTGCCGGACCTGCACAGTGCGGGTGCTCTCCGGTGCGCCGGAGCATCGCGAGAGCGTGCTCACAGCCGCAGATCACGAGGCGGGGGAGATGCTCGTCTGCGTCTCGCGGGCGCGGGGCGGGCGATTGGTATTGGACCTGTGAGTAGGAACCTCGAGGAGTGACGTCAATGAAGACGACCGACCTGGACTCGGCCGCGACGCGGCGGATCGTGCGCAGCGGCGAATTCGATATCGCCGTTTTCGAATCCGGCGATCCTGGTGCGGAAACCATTGTGCTGGTGCATGGTTGGCCGGACACTCATCATCTCTGGAATGCGGTGGTACCGCTGTTGACCGAGCGCTTCCACGTCGTCACCTACGACACCCGCGGCCACGGGGAGTCCACCCGCACCCGGCGCGCCCAGGACTTCCGCCTGGATGCGCTGGCCGGTGACTTCTTCGCTGTCGCCGACGCGGTCAGTCCCGATCGGCCGGTGCACGTCCTCGCGCACGACTGGGGTTCGGTACAGGTGTGGGAGGCGGTGTGTGAACCGCGGGCTGCGGCGCGGGTCGCCTCGTTCACCTCGGTGTCCGGACCGAATCTGGATCATCTCGCGAAGTGGGTGCGCGCCAGACTGTCCCGGCCGACGCCGCGTAATCTGTGGCAGCCACTCACCCAGGCGTTGTCGTCGGGATACACGATCTTCTCCATGACACCGGGCCTCAATCGGGTATTCCGGGTGGTCGCGCACGAAAAGCGTTGGCAGCGCATTGTTTCGATCATGAACGACACCGCGCCGTCGAATATCGTGCTCGGTCCGACGTTCCGTCGCGACGCGGTCGAGGGCTTGCTCATCTACCGTGCCAATATCCTGCCGCGAATGCTCGCCCCGCGTGAGCGCCACACCGAGGTGCCGGTGCAGTTGATCGTCGCCGGTCGCGATGTCGCGGTGCGGCCCGCGGGCTATGACGATCAGCGCAAATGGGTTTCGCGGCTGTGGCGACGCGATGTGCCCGCCGGACATTGGATGCCGTTCTCGCATCCCGAATTGCTCGCAACCGCAACCACCGAGCTCATCGACGCGGTCAATGGCGGTGTGGCGGCGCGGGGGCTGCGTCGTGCCGAAATGGGGCGCAGCCGAAGGCTGTTCGAGGATCAGCTGGTGGTGATCACCGGCGGCGGCAGCGGTATCGGTCGCGAGACGGGCTTGGCGTTCGCGCGGTTGGGTGCCGAAATCGTGCTGTCGGATATCAATCTGGACGCCGCCAAGGAAACGATGGAGCTGATCGCCGCCGAAGGCGGTGCGGCGCATGCCTATCAGCTCGATGTCTCCGATGAGGAAGCGGTGCACGTGCACGCGGCCGAGGTGCTCGCCGTGCACGGCGAGCCCGACATTCTGATCAACAATGCCGGAATCGGGCAGGCCGGTCGATTCTTCGATACGCCGTCGGCGGAGTTCGATCGCGTCATGCGGATCAATCTCGGCGGTGTGGTCAACGGGTGTCGTGCCTTCGGATCAGCGATGGCCGAACGTGGGCTCGGCGGGCATATCGTCAACCTGTCCAGCATGGCGGCCTACAGTCCGCAGCAGGGGTTCAGCGCATACTCCACCAGTAAGTCGGCGGTATTCATGTTCTCCGACTGTCTGCGTGCGGAACTGGCCGGGCGCGGCATTTCCGTGCACACCATCTGCCCCGGCATCGTGCATACCAATATCGTTGCCACCACCAGGTTTTCGGGTGTCAGCGCGGACGAGGAGCAGCGCAAGCAGGAGCGCTACGACAAGTTGTATCGGGCGCGGCGCTACGGTCCGGAGAAGGTGGCGGCGCAGATCGTGCGTGCGGTCGAACGCGATCGCAGCATAGTGCCGGTCACCCCGGAGGCGCGGCTGCAGTACCAGTTCAACAAGTTCGCCCCGTCGGTGGTGCGGTTCGTCGCCGCGCGGGTGAAGCTCACCTGAGCTGAATCAAGAAGGTGTGTCGGCGAGTTCGGCCTCGATGGCCGCGACTCGCTCCGCGCCGATGCCCCACGGGTGCTCGACGCCCACCTTGCTGTCGAGATCCCAGAGCACACACGTTTCACCGGGCTTTGCGACCATCGACCACGCGACCACCGTGCGGCCGAGCTGTTCGCCCATGGATCCGTGCGAATTGCCTTTCGTGGCCACGCCTTCCGGAAAATGATGGAGGAACCGGCCGTATGCCGTGGCGCAGAATGCGGCATACATTTCGGTGCACAGAATGAATCCGTGCCAGGCCTCGTCGACCGCATGGGAGGGCATGCCGATGACCTGGCCGTCGCGCATGGCCGCGCCACAACAGCGCAGCCACTGCCGCAGCCCGGTTTCCACCAGTTCCCGTGGCTGGGGGATGGCAGCCGGCGGGGTGGGTAAACGCTGCCACGGGCTGGTTTTGAAGACCGCGTCGGGAAATTCGAGCGCGGCCACCGCCCGGTCGACAGCACGCAAGTCGATTCGGCGTTGGGTACGGTTTCCGAGACGTAAGAAGGCCACGATTCACTGTACGGCGAATGGGCGTTTGTTCGGCGAGCCGTTGCTTTTCGTGGGTTCAGTGCGGGGGAGTGGGCCTATACGATTTCGGAATGGCGGCTTTCTTGGTTCTACTGCTGGTGATTCTCGTGATCGGCGGTGGCGTAGCGGCATTGGTCGTGTATCTGATCGTGCGGGCGACCAGCAGGCCGTTGCCGCCCGGACAGGGGTATGGGGGTTCCGGTGACTCGCCGTGGACTTACGGCGCTGCCGGGTTCGATTCGGGGGTGGGCTTCGACCCGGGCAGTGGCGGTGGTCATGGGCATGGCCACGGACATCACGGCCACGACGGTGGCAGCGGCAGCAGTTGTGGTGGGGGAAGTAGCTGTGGTGGTGGCAGTAGTTGTGGTGGTGGGGGAAGTAGTTGTGGTGGTGGGGGAAGTAGCTGTGGCGGTGGCGGGTCATGATGGTGCGTCTGCTGCTGGTCTTACTGATTACGGTCGTCCTCATGGGCGGGATCGCCGGTTTCGTGCTGGTGATGTCCAACCTGCCCAGTCGGTCGCCCCGACGTGGATTCGGGTGGATCGGGGGAACCAGCTCGTCGTCGTGGGATGCCGGAGATTCCGGCGGCGGTGACTCCGGGAGTTCGGGCGGTTGTGGCGGAGGCAGTGGCGGTTGTGGCGGGGGCGGTGGTAGTGGCGGTGGATGTGGTGGTGGCGGGAGTAGCTGCGGCGGAGGCGGTTCCTGACCCAGTTGTTCCATCGCAGCCCGGTGTCGGCACCTTCTGGTTGGCAGTCCAGCACCGGTGCGAATCGCGACAACAGGTGCGGCTCGTCGGGCCAGGCGGGGTTGGCTGTCGACTCGGGTTCGATTCTCGAGTTCCGCGCTCAGCGTAATCGGCGCGCTCGGCTTGACCTCAACAGTGCTTCAGGTTCCAGGCTGGTCCCTGTCGGATCGAGTCAGGAAATGATGGAGGTTGTCATGCGCGCTGTGCACGCTACGGAATTCGGTGGGCCCGAGGTACTTTCGGTACATGAGGTGCCCGAGCCCGTTGCCGGGCCGGGACAGGTGGTCGTCGATGTCGCGGCCGCCGATGTCATGTTCCTCGATGTCCAACTCCGAAGTGGTTGGGGCGCCGAGTTCTTCCAGATCGAACCACCGTATGTGCCGGGTGGTGCGGTCGCCGGGGTGGTTGCTTCGGTCGGTCCGGACGTCGACCCGAGTTGGGTCGGCAAGCGCGTTGTCACCGATACCGCCGCGAGCGGCATCGGGGGTGGCCAGCCGATCGGTGGCTACGCGGAGCAGGCACTCGCCAAGGCGGAAACCCTGGTCGCCGTGCCCGAGGCGCTGAGCCTGTCGGCGGCAGTGGCACTCGCCCACGACGGCAGGACCGCGCTCGCCATCTTCGATCGAGCCGCGATCCGACCCGGTGAGTGGGTGATCATTACCGCGGCGGGCGGGGGATTGGGCACCCTGCTGATTCAGCTCGCCCGCGCGGCCGGCGCGAATGTGGTTGCCGCGGCACGTGGTAGCGCAAAACTGGAACTCGCGGCACGACTCGGCGCGAATGCGGTCGTCGACTACTCCGAATCCGACTGGTCGGCGAAGGCGCGTGCCGCGACCGGTGGGGCCGGTGCCGAGGTCGTATTGGACGGCGCGGGTGGCGCATTGGGTGCGGGCGCGATCGAAGCCGCGGTCGACGGCGGACGCTTCATCGGATATGGCGCTGCCGCAGGACAATTCGCAGATATTGATCGAGAAGCATTGGTGGCGAGGGGGATCGGCGTACTCGGGTTGTTCGATCTGACCGGGCAGGGCGATATCGATTGGCTCGCCTTGGTCGAACGTGCGCTGGCCGATGCGGCGGCCGGACGGCTGGAAGTCGTTATCGGACAATCCTTCCCGCTCGAGCAGGCCGATCGCGCACATCTGACAATTGAATCGCGAGCGGCCCTGGGACGCACACTTCTTACGGTCTGAACGGCCTTCCGTGGCAACTTGTCTCAGGTACCTGCGAGTACCACGGCTGGGCGCTAGGGTGCCCGCGTGGAAACACTGATTGTCGTTGTCGTCGTCCTCGCCGTGCTCGGTCTCGTCGCTCTCATCGTGCAGTGGGCCAGCCGCCCGCCGCGGAGCGAGTCTCGTTGGGACCGTGGTGATGTCGAGGACGACTACGAAGCTTGGGAAGCCGACTGACTCAGCCGACCGGAGACAGCACCACCACCGCGATCGGCCGTTTGGTCATCTTCTGGTACGCGCTGTAGCGCCCCTGATTGACCTTGTCGACGATCGCCCAGCGCCGCGCGTAATCCGGATCGTCGGGCAGCGTTGCCCGCGCGACCACCGATACCTTGCGTCGCCCGACCTGAATCTCACACTCCGGCGCAGCCTTGACATTCGCCAACCACCCCGGTGGCCGCGGCGACCCACCATTCGACGCGGTCACCAAGTAATCCGCCCCATCGCGCCCATAGGTCAGCGCGGACGTCCGTGGCTGCCCCGTCTTGCGCCCCACCGTCCGCAACAACAACGTCGGATTCCCGAACAGCAGCCGATGCCCCACCACCCCGCCGCTGTTCTCATAAACCCACTGATGCACCTTCAGCACATTCGCAAACACACTCGCCACAGCCCACCCTCCAGCCTGTTTCCGGATTACACCCCCACCCTAGCCACCCGCACCCCCACCTTCCGGCACCACGCCACCCCATCCGAGTGGTGCCCGCCCCACCCAACCCGGTACCATCCCCAACGCTGTCGGTATCCACCGAACACGGGGCGGTAGCTCAGTCGGTTAGAGCCGTGGACTCATAATCCATTGGTCGCGGGTTCGAGCCCCGCCCGCCCCACAAATCCCCAGGTCAGGGGCTTGCGGACGGTGTTTGGGTAGTGCTTTAACCGCCCAGGTCACCACTTACTCACCTTTTTCAAATTGCGGGTACATCTTGCTCGCTCCCCCTCCCGACACCCTGGCTGACCAGGGCATCGGGAGCTGGCTGTTTGCTAACCAGTGATGACCGATGTCAGGCGTCGCCGGTCACTCACAATGGTCATGTTCGGCTCGTCGTGGCAATCCCGTCTTGCTCATCCGGCAGAGCGAAGGCCGCGAAACGATTCCTGGCGTCCGGACCTTGATGGGTGCGTTCGACGTAGTGCCGTCGTGTCACCGCTTCGGTGTTGCCGAGTTGGGCGGCCGCGACACCGATATCGGATTGCCCGCCGTCGGCGTCTTCGGCCAGATGCGTGCCGACGGTCTTGCGCGCCGCATGGGGGTTCTGGGGTATCCCCGTGACTCCGATGCGGTCGAGTGCCCGCTGTAGTTGCTTGCGGGCATTGCGAGGGTCGCGCAGGGTCCCTTGTTGGGAGGGGAACACGAGATCTTCGGGCTCATGCGGTATGAAGTCGCGGCGGGCGGTCAGTCTCTCTACGGCCCATTCAGCCAGCAGCAGTCGGCGTTTGCCATTCGGGCCGCCCTTGGGGTGCGGTTGGATGATCATCCCGCCGCCGCGTATACGGACGACGGTCCCCTCAACGAGCACCGTGGGCTTGTTGGCGTCGAGATCGAGGTGCTTCCACTTCAGTACCATCGTCTCGCCGATTCGGCATCCAGTGGCCAACAGTAGATCGACCAGATCGGCGATACCGTTCGCGACGGCGAGCTTGTCACCGCGTAGCCCGCTTCGGATGCGTTGCACCTCGTTCAGCGACCACGCCACAACCGGTTTGTCTTCGACCTGAATCGGTGCGAGCAGTTTGACGATATTTCCGGTACTGGCGCCGTATCGGCTTGCGAGCGTCCACAGTCCGGACAAGCAGGTCTTCGCGAGTTACGCGGTCGGCCTGCCCACTTCGTCGGCGATGTCTTCGAGTAACCCTTCCAGCACCTGAGTGGTGCACTCGGCGATGGTCAGCTTGCCGATTCTGGGGACGATGTGGAGGTCCAGTATCTCCCCGTATCGGCGTTTGGTGTTCGCCGACAGCTTGGAGCGCTCGACTTTTATCCGCCATCGCTCGGCAAGGCGGTGCACGAGCGTATCCGCCGTGATTTCGGACTTCGAGGGCGCGACCCGCCGGGCCAACTTTTCCTCGAGCGCTGCTATGGCCTTGCTCTTGGATTTCCCGGTCGCTTCCACCTTCCGCAGGGCGCCGTCGAGGTCGCGAAGCCTGGTCTTTGCTATGTGCCGGATCGGTTTTCCAGCTGCATCCCGAACGACAGTGACTGCGATCTTCCCGTGCCGTCCGGGCTTGATTCGTTCGCGCGGCATCAGGCATCCTCGCCGTCCGCGCGCGCGACAGCGCGATTATTCATTTGTACTCCCGTGGATATCAATTCCGGGTGCTAGCCCGACGTGTGCACTCCAATTCTACTGGGAGGCAGATAATTACGCGGTTTGTGACGCGCTCATACAGTGGAATAGATTGTTATTGCTTGCAATCTGTGGATGTTGCGAGCTCATCTGAATCTTTAATGGGGGCCGGGGATGTCGGTTCGTCGCAGCCAACGCGCAGATGGGATCGAACACGAGCTTGCGCTGTTCGCGGCCGAGGAGGGCGGCCTCTGGTGGTGCGACGAACGGCTCATCGAGCTCGAGTGTGATACCGGACCAGTGCGCGACATCGCGCATGTCCAATGATGCAGTTCGCGCGCCGTCGTCATGTGTGACCACGCGCTGATCAGCTGAGCCGAAAGCTGAGGTGACTGGCACAGAATCAGTCATAATCACCATAGCCGCAATAAGATTCAGCTATCGATAGCAAGCTGTGGGGGGCCGGAAACCGTGAAGTCATTCACAATCGCACTACTCGGTATCGCCGCGACGCTAACAGTGATGGCGGGGGATCTAGGGTCTTGTGGTTGGATACCACGATTTGCATCGAACCCGAACGCCACTCCGACATGTGACGACAAGACTGCCCATTTCTACACCGTCCATAGCGTGACCGAAGGCACATCCCGAACCAGGGAACCGACCAATACCCACTCGCGTCTAACCTGTTGATCCGCACCAACGTTCGAGGAGGCTGCATGACAGGCCAACCCGGCTCGACCCCCAACGATTTCGCGCTGGTCCCCGACGAAGTCGCCGACGCCGGCCGGTACGTCCAGCAGGTCGCCGAATCGCTCGTCAATGGCCTGAACTCGATCGATGCGGACATCACAGCACTGCTGTCCAATTGGCGCGGCACCTCCGCAGATTCGTTCAGCGCGGGGTGGACAGAAACCAAGCAGGGCGCCGACACCATCCTCGACGCGCTGGCCGAAATGGCCGAACTGCTCGGTGTCACAAGCAAGACCCTGGACGATCAGGACAGAGTGCGGGCAGACACCACCCGCGCGTTCACCGGGTCGCTGGACCTTCCGGAGTTGTGATGGTCGAGAACGCACAGCCTTTCCGTGTCGATCTCGACGAGCTCGAACAAATGGTTGCCCGGGTGTCGGGGTTTATCGGTTTCCTCAACGACAGTCTCGACGGGTTGCAGCAGCGAATCTCGACGGTGCAGCAGAACTGGAACGGTGCCGCCGCGAATGCGCAGGCCGAGGCTTTTCGCGAGTGGCACACCGGGGCGACCGATGTTTCCGAGGGTATCGATACGATGCGCCAAGCCGTCCGGGATGCGCACGACCGGTACACGGCCGCTATCGCCGCGAATCTTGCGATGCTGGGCAGGTCGTAGGAGCCGATGACAACGTTGGTAGTCGATCCCGCGGTGTATTCCTCGGCTGGTAAGACACTGTATTCGTATGCCACCGCGTGCCAGCGGATCTTCTCCACACAGATCGCCGCGCTGAGCGAAACCGCCCATATGGGCGGCAATGTGGGCGAATCGAAAGCGTGGGCCACGTCCTATGATTCGACCGTTACCACGGCGAGGAGTATGACCGAGCTGCTCGTCACCGCGATGGGCAACTACGCCGGCATACTGAATCAGCTCGGCTACAACCACGCTCTCGCGGATTACGTTGCGGGAACCGGCCGACCAGAACCGACGAAACCAGCGGATTTGCTGCCTGCATGGTCGGTATGCGTGACACCGCCGCCCTCGGCAGGCGGACCCGGTAGTGGCCTGTTCGACGATGTCGGGTTCGCGGTGTCGGCGCTCGAGGATTTCGGCGTGTCGATGCCCGACGGGGAACCGAACGACTTGCAGACCGCCGCCGATGCCTGGGACAAGCTCGCCTCCTCCGAATCGGGGGTGGGCAACCTGCCGACGCTGCTGGACCAGCTGGCGAAGACATTCGAGAGCGAAACCGCTCCCGATGCCTCCCATGTCGACGAAGACATCCGGGAACTGAAAGCATCCGCCGAGGGCGTGCTCACCCTCTACAAGGACCTCGCCAAATCCTGCCGCGACCATCGCTCCGCGATTCTGGAGTTCCGGACACAATTGGGCCAACTGCTGGTCGATCTCGCCAAAGATCTCGCGCAGGAAGTCGCCGAGACCGTCGTCCTCAGTGTGATAGCGGGTGCGTTGACGGCCGGGTTCGGTGCCGCGGCGATCGCCGCAGCCAAAGCGGGCAAGCTCGCACTGAAGATGAAAAAGTATGTCGACCGGGTGCTCGCCGCCAAACGCTTAGCGAAATTCGTCGACAAAGTCACCGAAACCGGCGAGGATCTCGCAGCGAGACGGGCAGCGCTCCAGCGCATCGCCGACCTCATGGCACAGCGCACGGCCGATATCGCCAGGATCGCGCGCGACAAGTTGAAGAGTTCGCTTGACTACGCGCTCAAGGACGAACCGATGAAACATGTATTCGACTATTCGAAGCATAATCTAGACGAATTTGTCCAGCAATCCGGTAGCCGGGAACAAGCCATGACAAAATTGATTGAGAGTGTTCAGGGGGTTCCCGAGGGGGTCTACGGGCCGGGCAACGCTTTGGTGCGAACAATAGATGGGCATACGATACATATACGCGGCGCGATGATTGACGGTGTATTCAAGATCAGTACGGCATACATTCCCTAACGCTTTGGAAGGTGAGGAAATATGAATGGAACACCGACAATGCCACGCCCACTCTCTTCGTTGGAAGAGTCAATCATTCGGAAATTATTGTCGGTCGACTTTCCCGGTGCGAGTGAGTTCGTATCACAAATCGCGCACACTCGAGTGGCTGCCAAGTGGAGCGACGGGTCGCCGAGTCTCTATCTGCATGTCTCTTCCGATGCGCCGAAGTCGAGCTTTGAAGATGGCGAGTTGCCGGTATCCGGTGAAGTGACCGACCCGCGCGGGACTGTCACTGGATTCATCACCCTTTGGGCGGAGGATGGGTTTCTACACGGGCTCGAGTACGCGTGGCACACAGACCAGTGCCCAGTGTCGCTACCGAACCCGGCCGATGTCTTGATCAAGCGGTTCAAGTAACACCACCTACGAGGAGGGCTGATGAGTGCCACGCCGATTCAGCCGCGGGCGCTGACCGAGCTCGAGTCCGGTGTCGTCACCAAGCTGCTGTCCTCCGGTGCCGCCAGTGTGGGTGAGTTCCTGTCGCAGATCCCGTTCGTGCAGGTCGTCGCGACCTGGGGTGTCGGTTCGCCCAGCGTTGACCTGGCGGTGCTGCCCGGTGCGGTGTCGGCGTCCGGATCGACGGACGGGATCTGCGCCAGCGCCATTGGGTCCACAAGCGCTTTCACGACGCAATCGCTGCCGCCGACCATGGGGCTGGCCTTACCTGCTGAAGCACCGGCCAGTAGACCGGTTTCCCGTACTCGACCTGTTCGAACGCCCGTCAGGGACATGAGCTTTACTCGCTGCCACACTCACCCGCTACGAGAAGGTCGCGAAGGCGAAATCGGCGACATGAGACACCGTCTTAGTGCCTCCGGCATATCGAGTCAGGTACTCCATGGCGCCAGGTAGGCGTATGGTCAGCACGTGAGTCTGGGCAGGTAGATGTAGGAAACCGAAGCCACCCGAAGGTGCCTGTATCGCTGTCCGCCATAACCCAGAGATCGCAGGTCCAGATTGCCTCGACGATCGAAGCCACTGTGCCCTGCCCACATGAGACGAGGATTCCGTCCAGAACTCTGTACTTACTCCTTATTCGCGCCGAATTCGCCCTAATCTGTTGCGGTGCAGCATGATTCGAAAGAGGGCGGTCGGTGTCACTGAAATCTGGTGTATGTTAATCGAATTAGGATCATGAGCGGCCAAAAGCGGACGGCAGCAGGTGAATCGTGAGTTCATCGTGAAGGCTTGCCGCGGCCGATGGGGTCGGTGGAAGTGGAAGGCGAAGCCACTGCCAACCAGGGCAGGTGCATGCAACGGTGCCGCTAAAATTGTTTGTACACTATAGGATTCGCCGTCCAGCGATGGATGTGCATCTTAGAATGCAGTGAGGCCGCCCAGGCGGTCCTGTAAGCACTGGTGTCAGGGGGTTCACGGTGTCACCGCGATCGGATCTGCGTTCGCTGTTCAGCCCGGGACGCGACGGCGTGGACGCGCAGGACGTTTTCGCCAATCGCCATGATGAGTGGCGGGCGACGACCGACAGTCTGCTGGCGCACTGGGCCGCGGTGCGAGCGCAGGGCTTCAGTGTGGAGGATTTCGCCACTCCGCGCCGCAATGTGCTCGTCTTCTACGGTGTCGGCGGCATCGGGAAAACCACTCTGTCCAAGCGGCTGGAAACGCACCTGAGGACTGGTTCGGAGTCCGTGGGCTCGGAATGGGGGCCGGTACCTGCGGAGGTCGGCCGCGTGCTGCCGATCCGGATCGATCTGTCGCGGCCGGGCGGAGTCCAGTTCGAAGATGTCATCCTGGCCATGCGGTTGGCGGTGGCACGGGTTGGGCATCCTATGCGGGCGTTCGATCTTGCGTTGCGGCGGTATTGGGAGGTCAATCATCCTGGTGAGCCGTTGGAGGGATATCTGCGCCGCAACGGATTTCTGCGCCGGGCAGGTGATGTGACCGATCTTCGGGAGCAGATGCGTTCGGTCGCTGAGGATGTCGTCCAGGCGTTGACATTGCCGACCGTGGCCGGGGTGGCCGCGACCACCGCGGTGCGCGAAATCGTGCGGGCGTTGCGGCAGCGACGCAGTGCCGTGCGGGCCTTGGCGCGCTGCACCAGGTTGGCCGACCTGTTGGAAGCCGATCAGGATGCCGAGACTCTGAGCTATTTCCCGCATCTGCTCGCCTGGGATCTGGCACAGGTGCCGGTCGATCGCTCTGCTGTGCTGGTGGTCCTGTTGGACACGTTCGAAGAGGTCGGGGACCGCAGTCACCGAGACCTCGAGCGGCTGTTCCAACGGATGGTGTGGCTTATGCCCAACGCCCTGTTCATCGTCACCGGCCGCAACCGGCTGCAGTGGGACGACCCCTCGCTGGAGGGGCAACTCGACCAGGCCGGGCCGTTCCCGTGGCCGCAGCTCGCACCGGCGGCGTCAGCGGATCCCCGCCAGCATCTGGTCGGTTTCTTGTCCGACGACGACCGGGAGCTCTATCTGCGCACCCGGCTGACCCGCAACGACGAACCGGTTATCCCGCCACAGGTGCGGTCCGAGATCGCGTCTCGCTCTTATGGTCTGCCGCTGTTCCTCGACCTGGCCGTGATGCGGTTCCTCGACATCCTCAACCGCACCGGCACCCTGCCGGGACCAGGTGAATTCGATCATGACTTTCCGGCATTGGTTGCCCGGATCGTGCGGGACCTGACCCCGGGAGAACGCACGGTCCTGCGGACGGTCACCCTGCTGGACTCGTTCACCGTCGACCTGGCCACCGCCGCGGCCGGACTGGACAGCGACGCCTCTGCGCTCAACCTCGTCGAAAGACCGTTCGTCGGTAACGATCCCGCCGCGCCGTGGCCGTATCGGCTGCACGATCTGATCAGGTCCGCGGTCCGCGAAGCCGACGCAACCAGCGAAGACCGCTGGTCGCCGAGCGACTGGCGTCGCGCGGCGCAACGCACCCTCGATGCGGTAGGCACCCAGATGCCCGCGCCGGGCGGCTACCAACATCGACGCCAGCTGATGGCCTGTCTGACACAAGGACTACGGATCGCCTGCGACTTCCGACTCGAACCAGGCTGGATCGTCGACGCCGCGTGGAGGTACGTGATCGAGTCGGTCTGGGAGCCCATCGACATCCCAGATTCCCGCACTCGAACCGACGACGAGCCCGACACTGCTTGCGCCGCAGTCGCGTTGGCTCGGGTCCTGCATTCGGTGTCCCGGGGGCAACGCGCACACCGGCAAGACACTGCCGACGAACTCGAAGCCGTTCTGAGCCTGGGTGTCTTGCCGGAATCTGCCGAACATATCGCGCACTATTTCCTGGGTGAAAGCCTGCGCCATCTCGGACGCTACGAAGCCTCAGCGGAGCACATGGGCCATGTCGCGGCCGGGCGCAGTCCGATGGCAGGCGAAGCGCGCCGCGGACTCGCCCACATCGCCCGACACCTCGGCGACTTCCCGACCGCCCTGAACACCATCGAGGCACTCGACCACGACACGCATTACTACCGGGCACTCGGCCACCTGTGGTGGACACAAGGCGATCTCGCGCTGTCATGCTCCACCTACGGCACCGCACGCGAACTGGCGCTCGCCGACCACAATCCTGGGCATGCTGCGCTCGCCCAGGCCGGGCTCGCGTTCGCCGCGGCCCTCGGTGACCGCACTCGTGCCGACCAGCAGATCGAGCTGGCCCGCAGTCTGCTCGAGAACGTCAAGCAGAACTGGTCGGAAACGCAGGTCCGTACCGCCCGCCTGCTGCGAGACGCGGGCTCGGACGCGCACGTGCCCGCCCGCGCCAGAGAGCTCGAACGCGACGCCGCCGAGGCCGGTCTCGGGTCCGCGCTCGCATACATCCGGTTCGCCCGCTGCTTCCACCACGCTCTCCGCGCAGAAAACGACCAACTCCACGAAGCCCGCGATCAGCTCCAACTCAGTGTCGATCACGGCGAATACGCATACCTCGTCGAAATCACCCACTTCTTCGACGGCACCGAACCCGACCCGGACCTGCGGCGCGCGAACTGGATCGACGGACCCGACACCGTCGTAGCCCGATGGCAGAGACTGATCGCCGAACGACGCGCCGCACTCGGCTACGAACCCAATACCCAACCACCCCAACCGAGTTAGACTCGCGCAGATGACCGTCGACCTCGACGCCCCCTTCTCCGATACCACAGCCCGCCGCGCCCTCGAACTAGCCGGTACCCGCCTCGGTGTAACCACCGACAACGCACGGCTGATCCGGATGGGCGAGAACGCCATCTACGCGCTCCCGCACGCCGATGTCGTCGCCCGCATCGCCCGCAGCGAGCAACGCCGGGCGCGCGTGGAGAAGGAACTGGCCGTTGCACGGTGGCTCGCCCGACACGACTTCCCAGCCGTCCGGGTCGCCGAACAATTCGAACAGCTCATCCCCGCCGACGGCCGCCTGATCACGTTCTGGCAGCTGGCCGACATCGTCGGCGAACCGACCGAGGTCGAGCTGGCTGCCCTGCTTCGTGACTTCCACACCCTGCCCGAACCCGGGTTTGCGCTACCGACATTCGACCCGTTCAGCGCCGTGCCGACTCGGTTGGCCAATCCTGGGAACGCTGATCCCGCCGCGATCGAGTTCCTCACCGAGCTCTACTCCACACTCCGAACCCGTTATGCGGAACTGAAACTCACCACCCCGCACACGGTGATCCACGGAGACGCACACATAAACAACGTCATTCCCACTCCTTCGGGCCCGATTCTGTCGGACTTCGAAGCCGTCGCCCGTGGTCCCCGCGAGTGGGACCTGACCACCGTCGCCATGACCGTCGACCGATTCGGTCTGCCCCGCACCACCTATCAAGCATTCGCCGACACCTACGGCTACGACGTCACCGACATCCCCGGGTATCCCGTCCTATGCGCTGTCCGAGAACTCACCATGGTCACCTGGCTCATGCAGATCATCGACGTCAGCCCGCGACACGCTCAGGAGTTCGCCCACCGCGTCGACTCCCTGCGCAGCGGCGACCAACAACAGCGATGGCACATCTTCTAAGCCCCGGCTTCGGATTGGGAACTCGGAAGACTCAATCGATAGCTACTTCAAGATCGCGGCCTTCAATTCCCGTCGAGCGCAACTTGTTTCAAGAAGCGCTCCTGGCGAGAGTGAGTCGCTTGCCAGGTTTCTGCTCGCGGATTGTAATGCCGCACTACGGGCCAGGAGGCCCCGATGAACGCAACAAATGGCGTGATCCGAGCAGTGCAGGCACACGCCCCTCGAACGCCGATTTTGCAGAGTCCGCCCCCGGCCGTCCCGGTTCTGCCGCTCGGTCATCCTGCTCTTCCGATCGTTCAGGCTGCCATACCGGACATGCGGGCGCTCCAAGCTGCGCCTGATCAGGAACTTTCGGATTGCGCTGCGGACGCTATCGGCGGATTCGGCTTAATTCGCGGGAGTCACGCGGAGTTTGGGATCGGCGCCGGGTGAGTGCAGCGGGGTGAGTACGGTGTCCGGGTGCACGACTTTCGTGCTGGTCCAGCGGAAGTCCAGTTCGTCATCGGTGGGGAACCACCAGGTCGCAGCCCGCACGGGGTTCTCGCCACGAAGGAACAGGTAGTAGGCCGTTGTCGGTTTGTCGTCGTTGTATGGACCGGGCAAGTTCTGCCAGCACATTCCGGGGGTATTCGCGAGTTCGTTCACCTTGTCGGCTTTCATGCCCGGGGTAACGACCACCATGGTGTCCCATTCGTCCTGCAGACCTGCGGCTCGGGTGATTTCCACCATTTTGACCGGCACGTCACCGGAAGCCGCCTGCCTCGCGGCGGTCAGAAGAGTGAATCCGCCACTCGGCGATGATCCCCCCGACCGCACGTCGAACGAGGCACGACAGTCGGTACTCCCTGCGTCCCGATTACCAGTGGACCGGTCCGGCCCACATCCGGCAGCCAACAGCACCGGTACCAAACCGGCGACGAGGGCCAGGGCTGCGACTCTCATCAGATGATCACTCGCTCCCAGGTAGCGGAATACCGACGCCAGCTGGCGATCCGGTCATCGCCTCGGTCACCCGATTGCTCCAGGTGATCTGCGGGGCGGGCAGTTGACTGCCATCGGCATTCGACGTCTGAATGACGACTGCTTTGCCATCTTTGATCTGCTGTCCGACCAGCGCGGCCAATTCTTCGGGAGTGGCTTTGGGGTTGGCTGCCCCGATCGCGCGCCCGATTTCATTGTTGTAGAGGTCCATTGCTTCACGTTGGGGCGTATTGCCGCCGGTCTTCTCGTGGGACGTGGCGTAGGTTTGCGCCCAGTCCTCACCGAATTGTTGCGACATGAGGGCATTCCAGTACATGTGCCGATAGGCATCACCTTGGCCATCGGCGACGGAGTCCGGATACTCCGCCAAGGCGGCGTTCCTGGCCAGGTCGGGCAGGGTGAGGGCTTTTGCGACCGCGTCGACGCCCTGGTTCTGCAGCAGGTTCTCCATGGCCGAGATCTCTTCGGAGGTCATCAGCGAAGGGCTCACGTTTATGCCGTTGTCCTTGAGGATGTCGGCTGGCCACCCGACCGGCCAGAGTCTCGGTAGCCCGGTGGAGACATCGGTTTGATAGTCCTCGAGGATTTTCGCGAGCTCCGGATCGTCCGGCTTGACAACCAGACCCTGCTGCACCCGGTCGGACAGCTTCTCGATTTCCTTGATGTAGATCTCCGCGCCTTCCTGATCCGCTCTTTGCACGAGCGTGAAGGCAGCGGAGATGAAGTTGTCCAGACGCCGGGTGACGATTTCCTTCGCAACGACGGCGACATCACCGAACGGGAAGTAGTCGCTGTAGGTTTCGGCGTTCGATGTGCGGGACTTGACGTGGCCGTCCTCGGTGACGAACAGATCCCATCTCGAATCCTCGGCTTCGGCTTTGCGGGTTCGGATCGCCGAAATATTGGTTTCCAGGGTCGAGACCAGGGAGCTGAGCTTCGACGCCATCTGTTCGATGACGTCGGAGGTCTGAATCGTGTCGGTGCGGTCCTCCTGGCCGCGCCGTCGTGCCGCGTCACCTGCCGAACTGTCGAAGTAGTCGTCGGACTGCTCGATCGCATTTCCCGCGGCGGTGGCCTCGGTCTCGATGAACTTGTAGGTCTCGTTCATCATGTCGACAACCTGACCGAGGTACCGGAGGTCCCACCCGAGCACCTTGGATATGGTCAGCGACTGCCCATCTGCCACCGCTAGCCCCCAAGCTGCTTGAGTTGGGTAGCCCAGTCGGCATCTGTCTGCTCATAGACACCCGCGGCGGTCTCCACACTGTCGCAAAAGCTGCTCAGGCGGCGATTGTGGTATGCCAGCACCGTATCCATCGCCTTCAGTGATTCTTCGACTTTGACGGCGAGGTTCGAATCCGCCATCCGCTCGCGGGCCAGATCACGGCTCACCTTCGCGATCGGGGTCTTCGTCGTGATCCTGCCCGCGTTCGTGCGGACGGATGTGGCGAGTGCGCGCATCTTCACAGGGTCGACGTTCACCTGGACTCCTCGAACAGTTGCACGGCTGCGGCTTCGGCGTTGCCCAGTGCGGCACGGTGACGATCGATAATGAGGTTGGCCAGGTGCTGAGGGCCGTTGTCCATCGCATAGTCGGCGATATACAGGTCGGTGATCCGACCACCGGCGTCCGTCTCGATGCTCACACTGCCGTCGCTGGAACGCGCGGAGCCGCGCACCGCCGCGAGTCGCTCATTGATCCGCTGGATCTCGAGCATTCGCTCATCGCTAGTCATCGCTGTTCCCCCGTCGAGTGGCGCTCCCGAGAGCGTACCCAGATCGAGCCTCTGCTACTGCCCGAGGGCCTTCGGGGTGCCTCGCAAGGTCGCAGCATGGACGGTGCGGAACTCCACTTTTACTCCATATTTTCAGCCGAATCCGGCCGAATCTGATGCGACGCAGCTTGATTCGACAGAAGATAGCCATGAGCTATTCATGCTGGTAGAAGCATGTATGCGAAGATGATCGCAGAGAGCCGAATCCTGTTGTGCCAGAAGCAGAAGTTCTAACATGGAAGTGGCGCTTGGGATGCGTCTCAGCGGGTAAGTTCAGTCTGAAAGCCGTTCGACCCTCCGCATCGACGCGTGCAGGAATCTCGTCGAGGAACGAGCATGTCAGGCTTCCGACCACGCCAAAGCAGACCCCGCCGTGATCGACATGCGGAATGCTGCATAGCGGATGCGGCCTCGTCTAGAGAGTGCGATCTACCGAGCCTGGCCGTCATGGAATCTAGGCTCCGTTGCGTGGTCGTGGAGTAGGCTCGTCGGTGTGGGAGGGCGGCTGGCGCTTGTGGTGGGGTCGGAATGTGATGCGTTGCCGCGGCTTGGGTTCGTCGAGGGGTTGGCCGGTGAGCTGTATTCGCGGTTGAGCGCGTTCGGCGGTTGGAAGTCGGCGTGGGGTGCGGCGGGACCGCTGCTGAGTCCTTCTGCGGCTGAGCTGGTTTCGGCGGTTGAAGCCGCGTTTTCTGCGGCGGTTGAGCAGCAGGCGACGCTATTGATTAGTTTTGTCGGTCATGGGGTGGCCACTGGAGCCGAGAACTTCTTTCTCATGGCCCGCGATTCGCTACTGCCGCCAGCTTCCAGGCATGCATTGCATCTGGTTCAGATTCTCAGTGAACAACTCGATCAGCATCGCGTGGACGGGCTGATCGTGCTGGTCGACGCGTGCGAGGCGCAAGACAGCGTTGTTGGTGCTGCCCGCAGGTTGACTGATCGGGTCGATTTAGCTGCTCAACGGATGGAACTGCTGGTCGCTTCCGGCCGACACAGCGCCTATGACGGGTGCTTCACCCGGACTATGTTGGCGGTGTTCGAGCGCGGTCTGCCGACTCGCGGCGAGAACCTGCTGCCGGTGTATCTGCTAGATCCGCTACAGGCGGGATGCCCGTTGCAGGTGCCGGGGCATTTCGGAGTGGCTTACGGTGGTGATCCCGGTTTGTGGCTCGTGCCCAATATTTCGCGCCGTGATGATGCGGTGTGGAATCGCCCGGCGGCGGGTTTGGTGGATGCGCTGACCAATGGGGTCATTCTGACCGATACGTTGCGGCGGCGGGTGGTGGAGGTATTCAATACCAATCACTTGCGGTTGCGTGGGGTGATCGGTTCGGCTGGGTCCGGCAAGTCCACGTTGATGTCGTTGCTGATCCGTCCGAATCTGTTGGGCCGCAGTCAGTTCACTGCAGACTATGTCGCTGCGGCAGCGTTCGTCTCGGTAGCGACATCAATCGAGTCGCTGAGTGAGGAACTCTCGCAGCAGTTGTCGCGCCGTGTCGACGGGTTCGCCGCCGCTGCGGCTTGTGCGTTGGCGGAGAGTTCACACAACCACGAGATCGACGTGTTCGACGTGGCGGTCATTGAGCCTTTGGTGCGGATCGATACTTTCGGGCTGCCGGTGACGATCGTCGTTGACGGGCTTGATCAGGCCGAGCCAGGTACACGTGCGTTGATCGAGTCCGCGATCGAGAAACTGGTGAGTTGTGCCGATTTGGCACATGTCAGAGTGATCGTCGGCATTCGTGCGAGCCTTGGAATCGAGGACCGTCCCGTCTTCACTGGGATGCATCGAATCCACATTCCACCTCCGACCCTTGAGGAGGTATCCCAGGCTGTGGCGGCCGCTCACACGAACATCGCTGATGGTCCCGATGCGGCTGAGTGGATACAACGAATCGAGCGGTTGTTGAAGGGCTCCGATGTCGGAGGGTGGATACTTGCCAGGTTGTTGACCGAGCTCGACACCGAAACGCTGCTCCGGCTCGATGACGGCATGAGTGTGGGAGAGTTGGTCACACATCGCATTCGTCAGGCGATTCAAACGTGACACGGCCCGCGATACAACAATCGGTTCCCGCGCTCTTGGCGGTGTTGGCGGCGGCGGGGTCCGGGCCTGTTCTACCGATCGAGTTGGCCGCCGCTGCGTTGTCCGAGCTCGGCTATCCACTATCGGTCGCTGAAATACGTGACCAGACCGTCAGATTGGGTGCGCTGATCAGCCGAGGCCATCCCGGAACTGCCGAGGAGACGCTCGGATTAGCCCACACTGAATTCCTCACACCGACCACGGAGGAGATCGAACGGCTCAATCTGTCTATCGCCGAGGCGCATCGCGCGATCGCCACCGCTATCGAGACCGTCGCGAGTGAACGGATCGACTCCTACGCCCGCGGTTCCGGCGTGCGTCACCACCTCGCGTATCGCAACCCGGCTGCTGCCCTGGAACTGCTCATCAGGCTGGAAACGGCACGCGCCGCCGACAACCGAGATACCTGGGCATCATGGCTGCCCCTCTTCGCTGAAACCCTCGGTACGGACGATCCAGCCACCATGGCCGTCCGCAGCGCCCTGGCGCGCTGGCGTGGCATGAGTGGGGATGTGAGCGGCGCGATCCGTGAACTCGAACAGCTGGTTATCGACCGGTTGCGGGTGTCGGGCGCCGATCATCCACATACCCTGGCAGTCCGCGGTGACCTGGCGCGCTGGCGGGGGGAGAGTGGCGATTTGAACCGTGCGATCAGCGAAGCAAAGCTACTACTCGCCGATCAGTCGAGGGTGCTAGATGCCGATCATCCGGATACCCTCACTACCCGAAGCATTTTGGCCCGCTTGGGCGCTGAGATGGGGGATGTCGCGGGTGCGATTGGTGAATTCGAGCAGCTACTCGCCGACCGGTTACGGGTGTCAGATGTAGGCGATCCCAGCACTTTCACCACCCGCAACAATCTAGCGGCTTTACGCGGGGAGAGCGGGGATGTAGCGGGTGCGATCGGTGAATTCGAGCAGTTGCTAGCCGACCAGTCGCGGGTAATGGGTGCCGATCACCCCTCTACTCTCGCCACGCGCAACAATCTAGCTGGCTGGCGTGGGACGAGTGGGGATACTGCCGGTGCGATCCGCGAATTCGAGCAGTTGCTCGCCGACCAGTTACGGGTATCGGGTGCAGACGATCCCAGCACTCTTACCACTCGCAACAACCTGGCACGCTTGCGTGCGGAGAGTGGGGATTTAGCGGGTGCGATTCGTGAGTTCGAGCAGCTGCTTACCGACCGGTTGCGGGTATCGCCCGATCATCCCCACATTTTTACAGTGCGCGGCAACCTGGCCTACTGGCATAGGGAGAGTGGAGATTTGGCCACTGCGATCGATGAAGCGGAGCTGCTGGTCGCCGATCAGTTGAGAGTGTTAGGCGCCGATCATCGGGATACCATCGCCACCCGCAGCATGTTGGCCAACTGGCGTGGAGAGAGTGGGGATGTCGCGGGTGCGATCGGTGAGTTCGAGCAGCTGCTCGCCGACCATTTACGGGTGATGGGTGCTGACCATCCCTACACCCTCAATACCCGCAGCAACCTAGCGGGCTGGCGCGCGGCGAGTGGAGATTTGGGTGCGATCGGTGAGTTCGAGCAGCTGCTCGCTGACCGGTTACGGGTGTTGGGTGCAGATCATCCAGATACCCTCCGTACCCGCGACCACCTGGCTTACGTGCAGAGCCGGCTCCTTGAGTCCTGAACCTGGCTCGTTCCCGAACAGGACGTACCCGTCGATTTGGCTAGAACTAGCGGTGTGCAGAGCGCCTGGCGCTGCTTCGTTGACCAGACTGAACCCGACACCACTACACGATCACCCGAATTCCGGTTGGTAGCGCCGTCGAGGAGGGCACACGTCAGCGGGTAGAGACGAAGTGTACCTTCCGAATTCGCGGCAGACGTTGTGCTCGGCGAGGTAGTGGCGCTTAGGGTTGGCGGGGCGGCCTGCCTGAAACAGATTCTCCTGCTGGATCTTTTGGTCCGAATACACCCGAATACGACGCCAGGTAGGCGCATAGACAGGACTTGAGTCTGTGCAGGTAGATGCAGGAAACCGAAGCCATTCGAAGGAACCAGTATCGGTGTCCGTCATAACCCAGAGATCTCAGGTCCAGATTGCCCAGAGGAACGGCAGACTCACCGGTTATTATCCTGCCCGATGGTCATCGATTGGAGTGTGAGGGAAGGGGTTTCGGAAATATTTTAAGGTTGTTGCACGCCGCTGCCCCGGGACTGATTGGATAGCACAGTGATTGCTGCGTCTGTGCAGAGTTTGACCGAGGCGACGGTGGATTGAGCCTGCGAGCCAGCGTATGGCTGTAGCATCGGGGGATGGGGAGCACTTCGCTGGACGATATCCGCGAGCTGGCCGACGACTTCGCGACCGAGCTGCGACGCAAGAACCGGTGCCACGAGAACTTCCGAGCCGGCCGCACCGCAGCCAACGGCAACGCCGACAACGCCCGAACCGGCGCAGTCACCTCACCTGATCGGCGGTAACAGGTCGCCGTCCACCGAGCCGGCCAATCACCGTCCAGGGCAAGTCGATTGGCCACCACATCGGAAACCGCTGCCATCGTGGCAAGTTCGACCCAGCCGCACGAGTGCGACCAGATCGGCGTCAAGATCACGTTCACCTGCGACATCCAAGACCACACGCCAGCACGACATGCGGAAAATCACCGATAAGCCAGGGCGAGCAGAAGCAGAAATTGTGTGTTCGGACGAACAGGCGCGTCCAGATGCTTTTAGTCGTGTCTTGCCTGAGAAGTTCGGGGATCAATACCGCAGCCCACCAGGACGAAGAGTAGTTCCGTCATGATGTCTCGGTGGACAAACTTCTCGTGCTGGTCAACGGCTTGCCGGGCTCAGGCAAATCAACGTTGGGCCGGTCATTGGCCCAAACATTAGGAGCCCAGTTCCTGTCCAAGGACATCGTGAAAGAGGCTCTGGCCACCTGCGTCGACGACGCACTCGCGATCCCCGCAATCGGCGGGATCGCGATGGACGCGCTATGGGCGCTGGCGCGGGCGACACCGGAAACCGTTGTCATCGACTCGTGGTGGTTCAAACCACGTGACCTGCAATTCGCCAAGGTCGGCATCGCGCAGACCGGGGCCGAGCTTGCAGTCGAAGTCTGGTGCGATGCCCCGGCCGAGGTAGCAAAAGCCCGCTATGCGAACAGACGCCGTGCCGCGCTATATCAGGACGAACAGCGTCTGGCCAATGACTGGACGCTGTGGGCTGAGCAAGCCGAGCCACTCGGACTCACGCCCACCATCGTCATCGACACAACCCTGCCGGTCGACTGCATCGACCTTGTCGAGCAAATCAAGCTCGCAGCAAGCCCACTTCAGTTCTGATCCAGTCCCCACAAACGGTGATAGTTGGCCGTTCGAGGACCGAGGGCGCTCGAAGAGTTCGCCCAGTAGGGTTCAACCTCGCTGAGCTCGGCTGAGGATTTCCTCGACGACATCACTCTTGGCGTTGGCGTAGTGCTGTACGAACTTCCAATCGTGCTGGGCCAGTTCCCGTTTGATCCAATTCGAGGTCCTCGAGCTGGACGGCAACCGTGTCGTCGTGGAATCCGTCGACAAAACCGCGCCCGGCTGCTACCCGTTCAGCACCGAGACCGCCCTACTCGTTCCATCGACCCCGACTGACCCCCACGGAGCACGCCATAGCCCTGGAAGAAGTGCTTGCTGACTGGGACCGGCTGGCCTACTCGTCGCTGACTGTCGATGACGCAAAATCTGACGGTGCAATCGCAAGATCGCGCTGCTGCGCGCCGACGGCTACGAGGTCTCGACTTCGACGGTGCAGCGGGCACTACGGCGGCGCGGACTGTTGCTGCCGCAGGGCTATCGGGCGGACCGTAAGTCGTGGGCGATGCTGCGGCGCAAGATGTTCCACGATCCACCGACACAACGCAATCGAGTCTGACAAACCGATTTCAGCGAATTCGAAACAGCGGTGGCGGCATCTGGCGGATCTGCGCGGTCATCCACTACGTGACGAAATACTGCCTGGCCATCACCGTGACACCGACGGCCCGCGGTGCCGACGTGCTGGCCTGCCTGCGGCTCGCTGTCACCGAGGCCGAGTGGATCCTCGACTTGGACGACCCGCGTGCCGATCGTGGGCTGACCGAGGTCCTCGGGCCGTGCGGGGAGGTGCCCGGCATGGCGCGCCATGCGCGGTGGTGTCGGACAACGGCCCCCGGTGGGAACGCGATGTCATCGGGGGCGCCACTGATGACCGAGAGCTGGTTGGCGTTGGTCGAGCCATCCAGCCGGTAGCAGAATCATCCGTATTGAGCGGGGTCCCAGACACGGGTCGGCTTGTTGGTGATGATGAACCGCAATGCCTTGATCATGATGTCACCTCCTTCCTGGGGCTCGGTCGGTCGCGGAGCGGGCTTGTGGGGTACGCCGCAGGGTGAACGGCCTGGGGATCGCGGCATTGGTCACGATCGGGCGGGTGTCACCGCCGCCGATGACGCGCAGCGAGGTGTTCTCGATGAGGGTGGTGGCCGCATCGGTGATCAGATCGTGGGCGATCGCGGCGCCGGCGCAGGTGAAGGGGCCGGAACTGAAGGGCACAAAGGGGCCGTGTTCGCTCGGTCGAATCCAGCGGTCGGGTTGGAATGCCCCTGGTCTGGTCCAGTGTTTGTTGTCGTGATGGAGCAGATAGGGGCTGACCGACAGCAGGTCGCCGGTCTGGAAGGCGATCCCCCCGAACTCGGCGGGATAGGGGACGGGACGGCTGACCATCCAGGAGACCGGCCGGTGCCGCAGGGCCTCGCGTACCACCCAGTCGATGGGCCAAGGCCATGGTGCGCCGGGCGAGTGGAGACTGCCCAGCAGCACCGACCACGCGAGCGAGTAGCCCAGCGGTCCCACAATGGACCGGAACATCAGCACATACAGCTGCGCCACCGTTGTATCGGCGACGTCGTCGGGACAGGCACCGATCACGGCATCGAGCAGATCCCGTGGTTCGGCTTCCGCGGTGCGGCCGGTGGCGCTGCGCCGGTCCCGGATCTGCTCGTTCAGCGCGGTGGACAGCTTGGCGCGCAGCAGCTGCGCCCGCGCCCGCTGCGCCATTCGGGCCGGGCGAAGCGCGCCCACGCGTGCATTTCGCTCCAGTAACCGCCGCAACTCGGGAGAACCATCGGGGTGCAGCAACATGTCCGCGGTGCACCGATATACCAGCTCGACCCCCGCCGCGGGCCAGCGGGTGACGGAGGGCATTTCGAGTACCGCCGTCGCCAGGGACTCGCGATACTCGGGCGTATGCGTCCGCAGAAACGCGCGCACCGCGCGGCCGAAATCGACCTGAGCAGGCCGCGAAGGCAGCATAGAACCGAAGAACCCGGACTTCCCCGCATTGAAAGCGCGGTCACTCAACACCGTCAGCGCCAGACCTGTATCGCCGACACACCACCCGCCCCACGGCAGCCCGAACACCTCTACCGGGCTGGTCCGGCGCAGATTCTCGAGGAAACCCAACGGATCACGCCGGAACCGGCGCATCTCTGCAAAACCCATCGGACGGTCCTCTCAGAGAGAGGGTGAGCGATTCATCAGATGTTTTCGAGCGGATTTATCCACCGGCTGTGCGTACAAACGCAGATCAAGCATAGTCTCGACTAATTTTGCAAGCGAGGCCGTGGAGGTCGACCACGAGGCGAGTACCCCGGCACCGCCGGGGCCTATCGAACACTGTGCCGGCAGCGATATCGGTGCACGATCACCCGCGACCGCCGGCAACCGGTCATTGAGGTCTAACCGGTGCAACCCGATCCGCCTCGGCGAAGGTTCCCGTTGCCAGGCGCGCGTACATGAACATGTCGCGGCGTCGATTGCCGACCTTCTGCCACGATCTGAGGAGCCCTTCGCATTCGAAACCGGCTCTCTCCGCAGTGCGGATCGAAGCGCGGTTCCAAGGTTCCACATAGAGCTGGAGCCGTGGGATATGCAGCTCTTCCAGCGCCCAGGTAGCCACTGCCGCCAGAGCATGCGCGGCGACGCCATGGCCGCGGGCCGAGCGGACCACCCAGTAGCCGAGCGATGCGCGGCCTTCGTCGATGTCCTTCAACCACAGGTCGATACTTCCCAGTGGTGTGTTGTCCCGTCGCCGGACGATCACCATCGGGTATCCGGTTCGATCGGTCGCTCGTTGCCACTGGCGTTCGACAAACCGCGTTGCGGCCTCGCGCGAGAAGGTCGCCGGGACCGTGGTTATAGGAATCAGGTCGTCGGCAGAGGCTTCCCTGACAAGCTCGAGGTCTGCCGCGGACAACGTCCACGGGCGGAGTTCCAAGTCTGCGGTGGCTCTCAGATGCGGTACTTGCAGAGCATCGTCCATGGTCAGCCTCCCACAATATGCACGGGATATCGGCCCGGTGTCACCATTACCTTCGCAGGCGTCTCGACCATGGTGGCGATTGCCACCACCGGCGGGTTACGTCCGGTATTCGGCTCCATCATCGTCGCGGGGGTGATCGGCCTCGTACTGTCATCGTTCTTCGCGCAGCTGGTGCGATTGTTCCCCGCGGTGGTAACGGGCACGATCATCACCGTGATCGGCCTTTCACTGATGCCGGTCGCCTTCAACTGGGCAATGGGCAACAACTCCACCGCACCTGACTACGGTTCCCTGGCCAACATCGGATTCGCCGGCCTCACCCTGCTGATCATCCTGGTGATCAGTCGCCTGTTCCAGGGCGCGCTGTCGCGACTGTCGATTCTTATCGGGCTGGTGCTCGGTACCGTGATCGCGGCGTGCGCAGGCAAGGCCGATTTCTCCGACGTGGGCGACGCCCGCTTGGTCGCGCCCCCACAGCTGCTGCATTTCGGGTCGCCGACCTTCGAAGTCGGGGCCATCGTCGCGATGACAATCGTGATCCTGGTGACCCTGATCGAAACCACGGCCGACATCCGCACGATCGGTGAAATCGTCGGAACCGACGTCGATGCCAGACGCGTGGCGGACGGTTTGCGAGCCGATATGCTTTCGACGACGGTTGCGCCGGTCTTCGGATCCTTCACCTGCAGCGCATTCGCACAAAACGTCGGTCTGGTAAAAGCAGGCTCGTAGTGGCAACCGGCGGCCTGATCCTCCTGCTGCTCGGCCTGCTCCCGGTGGTCGGCGCGATAGTCGCCGGAATTCCGTACCCGGTGCTCGGCGGCGCCGGACTCGTGCTCTTCGGATCGGTTGCGGCGAGCGGGATTCGCACCTTGTCCCGGGTGGACTACCAGGACAACCTCAACATGATCATCGTCGCGGTCGGGATCGGCTTCGGCCTCAGACCCGTTGCGGCACCGGAATTCTGGGACGCCCTCCCCGAAAAGATCGCAGTGGTCCTGAACTCCGGAATCAGCGCCGCCGCCGTCGCAGCCGTCCTGCTCAACCTGGCCTTCAACGAATGGAAATTCGGCAAACGACCGGGTTCCTCTGTCCTCGCCGCAGCCGTCGACGAGCGCGACCGGCTCGACAACGACGCCATGCCATATGCGCCCCAATCCCTACACGGTGACGCGATGGGAACTGTTGACCCGATATTCAGCGCTCCCCGAGCGAACAGGCGATCAGGCCGAAAATCCGCCCAGGCAAGGGAGTTCGAAATCTCTCTGGCCTGGGTGCCGGTCACCACCAAAGATCACTTTGGCGCCCGGTAGTTTGCTTCGGTGCGAACAGCATCGCTTACAGGATGGTCTGTTTGCATCTGAGCAAAGGCCGCGCAATGAAGTTCGAGAAGCAGGGTGGTGTCGCGCCGCCGGTGCGCGGGTGTCCTCGCTACCGACGAAATGGGGCGATTCTTCGATCGGGTGCCGATCGTAGTCGCGGATCTCGACTCGGACTTCGGTGATCATCACCGAGACCTTTATGCGGCCACATATAGACTGCTGATCCCCCGGAAGAAGATATCGGGGATGTAATCAGGCTGCTCGGTGGGCCTGGTCAGTCGGAGCGACGGCAGATCGCTGAGCAGTGTGCCGATCGCAATACGTCCTTCTTGACGTGCGAGGTGCATGCCGATGCAGGCATGGATTCCGGTGCCGAAGGCCAGGTGCTCACGTGAATTGGAACGATCGGGATCGAATTTGTCGGCGGCGGTGAACTGATTCTCGTCGAGATTTGCGGACCCGAGCAGTGGAATCAGCATCGTTCCGGCGGGGAACGTTGTGCTGTCCAGCACGACTTCGCGGGTTGTCACGCGCATCAGGCCTCGGTGCGGCGCTACGAGTCGCATTCCTTCCTCCAGCGCACGCGCTGCGTACTCCTGTGGAAGATTTACGGCGTGCTCCCATAGGCTGCGATCACGGAGCAGCTGGTGGGTTGTGGTGAGGATCGCATTGCGGGTCGTCATGGTGCCGGCGACGAAATGGGTGAGCAGGCAGTTCATGACATCGTGCTCGAGCATCGGTGCGGCATCGGCGTCTCCGCGAATATAGACGCTGATCACGTCGTCTCGGGTTCCCACGCGCTTGGATTCGATGAAAGTGTCCGCCCACTCCTCGTACTTCTGGAGCCGACGGGCTGCGGCGATCTTGTCGTCGACCGGGACGGTAGGTGCGATGAGCGAAGCCATGTCGAGCCCCCACGCAGCTACCGCATCTACGTCCTCGGACGGGATTCCCATCACCAAGCCCATGGCGTGCTGGACGAAGGGCATGACATAGCGCGTGGCCAGATCTATTTCGCCGACATTTTCTTCGAGCCGAGCCGCCAACTCCTGCGCCAATCGCTGGATATCAGGCTTCCATTTGTTGATTCGATGGCCCGCATATGCGCGGTGGAGATTGTCGCGAAACCGGGTGTGGTGGGGTGGGTCGGAGTCCACTACGCCGGTTACGTTCGCCTTCAGGAATTCGGGAATTTCCGCGACCACCTCGGGTGGGTTGATCTGATCGACAGGTCCACCGAGCGCATACAGTGAAGAGTAGGTGTCGTGGTCCTGCAAAATCTCCACCACGTCCCGATACCCGAGTACCAACCATGCGTTACCCGTGCGAGGACTGTGGACAATTCGATAGCCCGCAGCGCGAAGTTCGGCAAGGTCGGCGTCGGAATTACTCGACACGAGATCGAGGTTGTCGATGATATGATCGTATTTTCCTGTAGTGCTCACTGCGAACCTTCAGTGTAGAAATTGCAATCCCCTCCGGGATTCTTTTCAGCAATAGATTCTGGGCACTCGATACTCCCGGTGTGTGGGGGAGTTCGTCGAAGCGATCCCGCATTACTACTGCTCGACCCAACCGGAACCCGGTATTCGTGGCCGTCACTCACGGTCGTCATTCTGGCATTTCTTCGGCGTTGGTGATCGCTGCGACCTCCCAACAAGAGTAAGACTTGCTATGAGACCGGCTGTCCGCCCATTACGCGGTGCCTTCGACCGGTTGTCAGCCGAGTCGCGGCCGGCGAGGCCCTCGGCATCGGCACGAGATGGCGAGCTGGGGATCGGGGAGCCCATGATCGGCACGCTGGTCGTCTGGGGTCCGATTGCGCCGACTATTGGTGCTCAAGATGGACTATCGGAGGGCTCTGCGTCTTGTCTGACAGCTCGTAGCAGGCGATGCCGTCGTTCGTTCGCCTCTTCATCGGAAATCGAATGAATGCGAGTACGTCTGGCGATATCAGGTGATACGTCCAAGATCGCCTCGAGTGCGCGGCGAGCGGCTGCGGCCTCTGTCGAGGTTCGGATCATCTCCAACAGCGCCTCGTTCTGGTGGATGGACGCTTCCGCTTCCAGAGCTGCGATCCGGGCCGCTCGCTCCGACTTGATCGTGGTTGCCCGCACGATGACATCGAGAATCGCCGGTACGTTGCGCAACGCGACCCACCCCGCGCGTGCCGCCGCGGCCATCAATGCACCCGTTGTGACGGCAGGAACGGTAACTTGAACGATCTCCTGCCACGGGTTGACGGTCACACTGCTGGAGATCGATAACGACGCTTCGATCCGTGCGGGCAGCCGCCCCGCGAGACCGGAGACGACCGTGGCCAATACATCGGCGTCCTGGGTTTTCAGGATTTCGCGGACCAAGTCGCCGACTTCGGTGTGATCGTGGGCGGCCTCGTCGATGATCTGCATCAGTTTTTCCGCGGTCTCCGAGTCCGGATCCGGCCGTCGCTCGGGAAGTTTCGATACCTCGTAGTCGACCAGCGCGAGCAGTAGCGCCCGAACGACCCGCTGTGTCTCGGATACTTCTCGCAGGTCGGGAAACTCGCCGAAGTCGACTTCGATCAGCAGCGCATGCCCCACGTCCGGTCCGACAGCCCGCACCACCATATTCGCGCCGGAATCGACGTATGCGACATCGCGCGGCCACGAGAAGGTGACCGGCACATCGACCGGTTGTCCCGCCGGGGAGTTCCCGGGGACGTCGACTCGGCTCGGCTCCCGATCAGTCATCGGTGCATCTTAAATGCCGACCTGCTAGGCGACGAAGTTTCGCAGCCAAGCCGGGCCCGAGTGCCGATCTCTGGAATCGGCTAGGCCACACAGAGTCCCACGCAGTACGCCCTACAGCAGGATCGCCACTTCCGTATGGCACATCACGATCACCAACAGGGTGATCACCGGACTTGCCGGCCGTGACTGCACCGTCGAAGTCGAGATGACCGCACACCCGATCGACGTGCTCGCCGACTCGTGCCTCTGGACGGTGACAGGGCTGGGAGACAGGGCTGGGAGCTGACACCGCAAACACCCGCGGCAAGACAGTCGATGCTCTCGGAGGAGGCTGCCGATCCCTTGCGAGGACCGTCATTCTCCTGATGTGACCACGGCGCCGAAGTTTCGATTTTCGCTGCGGGGTCGCCGCATCTATAGGCGACGCCATGGGCAGAATCGGCCTCGTCGAGACCGACGATATCCCGTTTGCGAGCGATTGATCTGAACGGCGCATTCGGCAATGGGCGCGATTGCCCCGGATTCGCTTGTTGCGGCACAAAGGCCCGCGGATCGCCCGTGGGGCATGCGCGCGGTGACGCCGGCGGCCCGGTGTCGGCGCGTATCCGGACTCGCGTCCCTCAGGGAGGCGGGGGTCTGGACGGCCTGGTCTATCAGGGTGAACGGCTTAATATCGTGCTGAGGCGCGTTCGACGAACCCGGTGCCTCTAGCCAGGAGCGGAGGGTGCCCTCGACCGACACGATCCCGCCTGAAGTGTCATTTTCAACTTATTCGATTCTTTCCACGGCATGTCGCTGTAGATTTGCCAGCGGTGAGATTTGGATTCAGCCTGGCTTGTCGACTAATGCCGCGAACAATCCGTGGAGGTCAAGGTCGTGACTCGTCCGTTTCATCTTCTTTTCCTCGGCAGCAAGTGCAGCGGTTGGGCCGGTGCCCTCGGTGCATTGGGCGTTGTACTCGCGCTGATACTGGCGCCGACGGCAACTGCGGAACCGCTGTATCCGCAGCCCGATCCGGACCCGTTCTATGCCGCCCCAGCGGATCTGGGCGCGCACCAACCCGGTGACATCCTCGAGGTACGGGCAATGCCGCCGGCGCTGCTCTTCCCCGGTGCCACCGTCACATTGGTCAAATTCCGGTCGACCGACTCGCACGGTGGGCCGATCGCGGCGACCACCACAGTCCTGACCCCCTTCGGCCATCAGCCCGACGGGCCGTTGCTGTCGTACCAGCACTTCATCAATTCGTTGGGCACCGGCTGCGCGATATCGCACCGGCTGTACAGCGGCGATGTGAATCTGGTGACGACGGCGTCGATGTTGAACGTCCTGCTGCAGCAGGGGTGGAGTATCGCGATGCCGGATCATCTCGGACCGGAGTTCGCGCTCGGAGCGGCGCGTTTGGGTGGCCACATCGTATTGGACGGCATCCGGGCGGCGAAACGTCTGCCCGAACTCGCTGTGCAGCACAGCCCGGTCGCAATGGCGGGCTACTCCGGCGGGGCCCTGGCCACCTCGTGGGCGGCAGTGTTGCAGCCGTCATACGCAAGTGAGTTGCAGATCGCGGGCGCGGCCGTCGGCGGCAACCCGGTGAATTTGGTGACGATGGCGGAGACGCTGGGCCTCGACCCGCACCCGGCCTTCGGGCTGGCCATGGCGGCGGCAATCGGTCTGGAGCGGGAGTACCCGAACCAAGTGCCGATCAGCTCGTATCTCAACGCGCGTGGTATTGCGCTACGTGACGCCATGGCCAACACCTGCACCAATGAAATCCTCGCCATCGGTGCCAACGGCAGCGCCCGCGAGTTCGTCACCACCACCTCGATCTTCTACCGGCCCGAGGCTCGGTCGGTAGTCGAGGAGAACAGCCTGGAGCTCTACCCGGGGGTGCCGCAAATTCCCATGTTCGAATGGCATTCGCCCAGCGACCCGCTGATTCCGGTCGATGACATCAACACAACCAACAGCCGCTGGTGCAATGCCGGGGTCCAATTGCAGACCGAGCTGGTGCAGGTGCCCGAGCATTTGTCCGCGGCGGTGGCGGGCGCCCCTGACGTGCTGCGGTGGCTCGAAGGCCGCGTTCGCGGCGAGCCCGCGCCTGTCGCCTGCTGACATCCGACGCCGGTGGCGGTTCGGTGACGTGGTCGGCAATCGGCCGTATGTGATCGGTCGGAACGCCGTAGTCTTCCACGTCACCGATCCTGCGCCGGTGCGGCGCGCGAATGTCAGGCTTGGTGGCCGATGATGAGGGGGCGGTCGTCGCCGACCGGCGTCGTATCCACCGGCGGGTGCGAGCGTTCACCGAAATACAACAGCTCCCACACGGTCTTCGCGCTCAGCACTTCGGTGTGACCGTCGCGGGTTCCGATGAGTTCGACATCGCCCAGGAACCGGTGGTATGCGCCGTGTCGGCCGAAATCGATCCGGAAGATGTCCGCGTTGTAGCCGAAGGCGACGGTGTAGATGGTGCCGGTCCTCGACGCGAAACACGTTGGGGCCGATACGCACATCGCAGGCGCCGGTCGCGGCGGAGAACTCCGTCGGATCGCCCAGGTAGGTCTTCTCCAGCCGATTGCCGTCGGCGCTGGTCAATGTCGCCAGCACGAATGGGGTCAGGGGCGCCTTCGGCGACACATACGGCGGTTTGGTGTGGAACTCGATGGTCAGGACCGAACCATCATCGAGGTGGCCGTCGAAGTACCACCACTCGAAGGTCCCATCGGCCGCGCCGGTCCGCAGACCGTCTTCCCAGCCGTGGATCACTCCAGGGGTTTCGTCGGCTCGTTGATAATGGCTTTCGGTCCGGCCGACAACGGTTTTCATCCCGCGCTCCTCATCTCGGGCGGCCGCGGCCGCTACTGTGACGGCGTCGATCACGCCGACTCGTTCTTGACGGCGATCACCGACAGTGGTGACACGAACGGAGGTTCGGCGAGCAGTTCGGAGCCCTCGCCGAGGATCAACTTCGCGGCCCGGCCGGTCAGGTGGGCCTGCTGCGCCTCGGGTGATACGAAGACGTCGACCAGATAGCACGTCGACGGCTCCGTCACCGACCGGCTCGCCAGCCAGACCGGTGTCCCGTCTTCGGCTCGGATATGCGGCAGGGCATGTTCGAGGACTTCGGCGAGCGCCTCGGCCTTACCGTCAGCGGCGGTGAAACTGACCTGGCGATCAACCTCGTAGCCAGGGTCAGTTCGCACCTGGCCGAGTTCACGGCCGCGACACTGCTGATAGACCAGCGTCCGGCCCGCAGCGTCGAGTCCGCGCTGGGCTACCTCTCGACCGTCGATCGGCTGATCACCGACTTCGAAAACTGGGCGCGGCTACACCTGGCCGAACCGATCTCGGTTGCCGACGGTGCGGCGGCCGTTAGTCGTGCTACCCAGCGATGGTTCTTTTGTGACTTTCCAGCTCGCGGCGCAGGATCTTGCCGCTCGGATTGCGTGGAATCTTTTCGAGCGCGATGAATTCCTTGGGCACCTTGTACCGTTCGAGGCGTTCGCGGATATGCGTCCTGAGCTCGTCGGCGGTCGGCGCGGTCCGGCCGGCCGCGGTGACGAAGTAGGCGCACAGCACGTGCCCGAATTCGGCATGTGGAATGCCGATTACGACGACGTCGCCGACGGCGGGGTGCTCGGCGATGACATCCTCGACCTCCTTGGGGTAGATGTTCTCGCCGCCCGAGACGATCATGTCGTCGTCGCGACCGTCGATGTAGATCCGGCCATGCGTGTCGAGATGTCCCATGTCCCCGGTGTTCACGTGGCCGTCGATCACTTCCTTGGTGGGAGTTGTCGACTTTCCGTCCGAGACATAGCCGTGGTATCCGAGTCCGCCGCGCACGAAAATGCTGCCGCTCTCACCGACCGCGGCGGGTGTGCGGTCCGCGCGCAGGATGCGCACCGAGACGCCGATGGCGGGACGTCCCGCGGTCTTCGGTGCATCGGCCAGATCCTCGGTGGTGGCGATCGAGACCACACCGGCCTCGGTGGATCCGTAACCGTTCACCAGGATGGGGCCGAAGGCATCGATGAACCGGCCGATCGTCGCGGGCGCGATCGGCGCCGCTCCCGTAACCGCCAAACGCAATGAGCCGGTGTGGAATTCGCGACGCCGCTGTTCCGGTATCGCCACCAGGCGCTGCACCATCACCGGAACCCCGACGAACACCGTGGCGCGATGGCGTTGTACGTCGGCGAGCGCCTGCTCGGGGTCGAAGCGCCTGCGCGTGATCACCGTCGTGCCGAGGGCCAGGGCGCCGAACATGATGGCCAGTCCGAATCCGTGGAAGAACGGTGGGGCCATCACTATCACATCGCGGGACTCGAGTCGGGTCGCCGCCATCGCGGTGGCCACCATCTCCAGCACCGTGCGCTGGCGCAGCGGCCGGGAGACACCTTTGGCGAGTCCGGTGGTGCCCGAGGTGAGCAGGGTGATCCGCACCGGGTGACGCACCGGCGGTGGTGCCGGATGTGATTGCCGGGCAAGGGTATCCAGCGAGAGCGGGGCTTCGGTGTCCTGCCAGGCCCGGACCCGGGTACCCGGAAATTCGGCGGCGTCGATCGCTTCGTCGTATTCCTGGTCGTGCACCAGGATGGCCGGACGGTGTCGCTCGAGTATCTGCGCGAGCTGTGCCCGCGGCAAGTCGGTGTTGAGAAAGACCAATTCGCAACCGAGTTGGGCGCCGACCACCGACGCCTCGATGAAACCGCGGTGGTTGCGGCACAGAATGGCCATCGTCCCCGCGCCGGGGTGGCGGGCGTGCAATGCCGCGGCGATCGCTTCGGTACGACGCTGCAACTGCCGGTAGGTGATCACACCGCGGTCGTCGACAACGGCGGGGCGATCGCCGTAGCGGGCCGCCGATATCGCCATGACGGTGGCGATCGATGGCCCGAATCGCCGGACCGCATCGGTGATCCGGACCGCCGTGGTGATGCCGACCGGGCGCAACGCACCCGAAGTGACAAGTGGGACAACCGCATTCCGCCACTGGAAGCCGGTCTGGTTACGCGACATCGTCGGTTCCCTTCTCCACACCGGCCAGCGAGGCCGCGGTGTCGCCGAGGAAGCGGTAGATGAACGTGGTCAGCAGTTCGATCGGGGTGCGCAGCAACGGCACCAGGACCGCGACGGGCCAACCATAGGCCGGGGTCAGTGTGCGTGGCTTCTTGACGATCGCCTTCGCGATGACATACCCCGCCGTGCGGGCGGACTGCCCTGGCAGTGCCGAAATCCAGCCGCTGGGTGCGCTCATCCGGGTGAACATCGAACCGGCGTAAAAGGTCGTCAGTGTGACGCCGTCCGCGCGGGCCTCCATCCCGACCGCACGCATCCAGATATCGAAGGCCGCCTTCGACGACACATAGAAACCCCACTTCGGGGCGACCGGAAACATGACCCCAACGGTCGAGACATTGACGATATGGCCGGATCCGCGGGCCCGCATGCTCGGCAGCAGCGCCAGCGTCAGCCGCATCGGTCCCAGATAGTTGGCCGAGGACGTGCTGTTCAGGTCCTTGGGGCGGTCGTAGGACAGGTGGATCGACCGCCGCAGCGACTTGCCCGCGTTGTGCACGAGGTAGTCGACCTGGCCGAATTGAGTCAGCACCTCCTCGGCGAAGGATTTGATGGAATCCTCGGATGCGAGGTCGAGTGGGATGGCGACGGCGCTACCGCCCGCGGCCTTGATCTCGGTGACGATGGTCTGCAACTGCTCCGCCGACCGCGCGCCGAGGACGACGGTGGCGCCCGCGGCGCCCAGCATTCGAGCGGTGGCTTCGCCGAGACCGTAGGACGCGCCGGTCACCACCGCGATCTTGCCCGCGACCTCACCGCGCAGCCGGTCCGGGTTGCGCAGACCGCGCGGGCCGATCAACCAGGCGACGCCGCGCCCTATCGGTCCGGCCGCCAGCCAGTTGTTCGGTCCATTGTCGAGAGATGTGGTCACTCGGAGGGCTCCGTTTTCTTCGAGGGTTGTGCGTGCTCCAGCAGGGCATTGATCGCGCGGGAGGACAGCGGGGTGCCGGGGTCGAGCGCCAGGATCGACTGTCCGGTGGTGTACAGGCTCGCAACCAGTAGCTCGCGCAATTGCACGCGGCTGATGTCGCGGGTTCGCAGCCAATCCGCAACGGCTCCTTCGACGAAAGCCATCCAACCTGCCACGGCGGTACGCGCGAGTGGGGTGCCGGCGCCGCCGGTGAGCTCCTGCATCATCGCCGTGACGAAGCGATCGATGTGCCGATGGTGCATCGCGCGCAGCTCTTCGTCGGTCACCTGCGTCGACAGCGCGAGTGGTGAGCCTTCCCGTGTTTCGGCTTGGTCGATGTACAGGTTGAGACCGCGGATGAGCCGGGGAACGGCCGGGCCGCGCAGCGCTTGGAGTTCGTCCCAGAAGTCGCTGTAGACGGCGTCGGCCGCGGCGAGGTAGAGGCCGCGTTTGCCACCGAAGTGGTAGTTGATCAAGCCGATTGCGGTACCTGCCCGTTGCGCGATCTCGGTGGTCGAGACCTCGTCGAAGCGCTTCGAGCCGAATACCTCGATGGCGGCGGCGAGCAGTGCGGTGCGTGATTCGTCGCTGCGTGCGGTTCCGCCGCGGCGATTTGAACGCTTTTCAATGTTTCTAGACGGACGTTCGCTTGGTTGAGCATTTTTCAATTCCGTAGCGGCGGCCGCGTCGAGCAGAGCGGGCAACAGCCTCGCCACCGGACCGGTCGAGATCGTCGGATCGATCGTCCGTTGGATGCTCAGCCCCAGACCCATGCTGAACACCGCCTGTGCGGTATCGGCCAGGAAGGCGGCTGAGCCGCTACCGGCCACACCGGCCAGCAGATCGCCGATCGCGGATCGCACCGCGGCCAGGTTCGCCGCGATCTGGTCGCGCAGTGGGGGGTCATCACGGCCGGTCAGCGTCAATTCGAACTCGAGTTGGGTGAACCCGACATCGTCGATGCGCTTGCGCGCCCATTCCGTCAATGCGGCGATGCGGTCCTCGGCCGAACCCCGCAGTTCGGCCACGGCGGTGATCTCCGCGAGTGCCTCGGTATGGATCAGTTCGAGAACTTCCAGGCAGAGCTCGTTCTTATTGCGGAAGTTGGAGTAGACCGCGCCCTTGGAGTAGCCCGCCGCCTCGGCGACCCGCGCCAGCGAGGTATTCGCCATACCGTCGGCGATGAACAGATCGCGGGCGGTCCGGGCCAGGTCGGCGCGCGTTCGCGCCTGGCTCTCCGGTCGTGTCATCCTTGACATGGATTCAAGATACCACTGGTATCTGAATTCCGTCAGCCTGCTCGAGTAGGAGGTCAAGGAGGGGCGCCAGGGCGCGAGCAGGATGCCGCCGACCAGCTGGGCGCTCTGATCCAGATGACCTGGCGGCCTCGGTGACGTGGGCGCGGCGGTGGACTTCCGGTTCGCGTGCCACCACCCCTGCTGCGACGACTACCCCGACGCGGTAGCTGAATCGTCGCAGCAGATCCATCGCCGGACGGGTGAGGGTGCGGATGGCTTTCCGGACCGAGGCCGTGACCACCGGGACCATAGACGGGGAAATGTCGGTTCTGCTGCGGGACGCCGTTTGCCGCCGGATCATTGGAGACGTGGGTATGGCACCCACAGTCCCAGCCGAGTTCGTTGTGTTCTCCATGACGTAGACGAAGGCGCGAAATCATGCACAGGTCCTGCGGGTGGATAGGTCTGTGCCGCGCCCCGACAGACAAGGAGATTGCCATGGCTATCGGCGAAACAATCAGTTGCTCCACCTTCGTTGTCGATCTGGGAAAGTTCGAGGTGGAAACTGTTCAACAGGTCAGTGGGCCGTCGTTCGGGATGGATACGATCGAGGTCAAACAGGTGACTCCCGACGGCGAGGTGTTCATCACGAAACAACCGGGCGCTGGCCGCGGGGGTGAGATCACGGTCATTCGCGGGCTGGATCGGAGCAAGGTATTCACCGACTGGATCCATATGACCATGACCAAGCGGGATGTCGATGATGTTCGCCAAGACATCACGTTGACGGTGCTGGACCCGAATAACAAGCCGGTCAAACGGGTTCATCTGGCGCGCGCCTGGGCGTCGGGCTGGCACCGGGATTCGCTGGAGGCCGCGGACGGTCCGGTGAATGAAGAGGTGACAATCGCCTATGAAGACATCGAGGTCGAGAACGCTTGAATGTCGTCGCGGACCGCGCGGAAGATGGTCCATGATCGACTGCTTCGAGCCGACTCGATGATGCGCCACGGGACCGGAGCTTCGCCCAGAACCTGTTGGCGCGCTGATCGCGAAACCGCTGACGAGGGCCGCCGTGACGCCGGATGCCCTCGTCAGCTGCGTTCGGGGGATCACGCGGGATCTACGCCGCGTCGTGGCGCGTATGCCGTCGATACGTTGGACGATCTTCGCCACCCCCGCAGTGGGCGATCGAACTCGAGTGTGCGGCCATCCCGGCGAATCTGCGTGAGTTGTACTCGCTGAATCCGGGCGCAATTCCGAAGCGGCACAGGTGATCGGCAGCGTATTCGTGGAAGAGATGCTGCATCTGGTGCTCGCGGCGAATCTGTGGAACGCCGTCGGCGAGCAGCCCGAGCTCGACTCACAGGAGCTGCTGCCCGAGTACCCGCATCCGCTACCGCACGGTGATCGTTCTGTACACCTACCCGTTCCGGCCGGCAGCGGTTGAGGGATTCCATGGCTCCTCGGCCAGTGATTCGCGCAGGCGAGTGAGCAGTTGCTCGGCGACCTGGCCGGCGGTGCCGCCGGGAAGTGGTGGGCCCGCCGCCTCGATGGCGCGCGAACAGTTGTTCCTTGCTGGTCGTCCAGGGTGGCTCGGTGCGCGTACGTGCGTACTGGATCGACGAAAACGCAACGGCTACAGGTGGTCTGGGTCGACTATGTGCCATCCGCGTCGGTCGAACGACTCACGCGGGCACCACACCTACCCGCCGAGCCAGTCGACCGAGGTCGCCGGTAGTAAGTTCGCGGCGTGCCGAGCGCATCATGTGCCCGACGAGTTCGCGGACGTGGACCATATTGCGGACATGCTGCGGGGCGGCGTGCTCGGCCCGCAAAAGCGCGTACAACGAGTCGCGGTAGTTGCGTTGCATGGCGTGAGCGCGGCCGATCTCGACGAAGTATTGCGCTCGGCGGCCCTCGTTCGGCAGATCGGCCGGAGAAAGTTGCGGGGCGAGCGCGAGCACCTGGCCCGGTTCGCGCTTCTCCATCGCCGCCGACATTCGCCACAGCGCCACATTCGCCGGGCCGAAGGTCTCGTTACGTGCCACGGACGTGTTCGGCTTGGCATCGGCGAGTCTGCCCGCTTGTTCGGTCGCCTCGGCGAGGTGTGGTTCTGGGTCCCTGCCCATCGTGGCGGCGACGAGCGACGCCTGTAGGTGCAGCATCCCGAACGTCTCGATATCACCGACCGTGCGGACGTCGGCGGCGATCTTTTCGGCGGTTCCCATGGTCCTCGCCAGTGCGGAGGGAAGTGCGCCGGTGCGCGACAGCATTATCTGACCTTGACTGAACGCGGCGGCGGCGAGTGGGGCAGCCTGTCCGACATGCGCGGCGGCGCGCTCGGCTTCCTGTGCGGCGGTCCAGGCAAGGGCGTGGTAGCCGCGTGCTCGTAGCGCGGAAGCGACACCGTAGGCGACATTGCCGAACACGTCCCACGCTTGCTCGGCGCACGCGCTGTTGGCGTCGCGTATGTGGCGGTAGCCGTCGGTCAGCATCGGGACGAGCATCGGGCCGAGTGTCGCGTAATCGCAGTTGTTACGAATTTCGGTCGCTGTATGTGCGAGCGCGGCCAACTCGTCGAGGCTGCGCGGCGGCCGGGTGTCGGTCACGTTGCCCCGCGACCACAACACCGTCTCGATCTCCGGTACCGCCATGTGGAATCCGGCGGTCGCGGGGTCGAACTTTTCTTGCTCGTGGCCCGTGAGGTCACCGACCATGACCCCGAGTGCCGATGCGAGTGCGAGCAGTGTCCGGCGCGAGTCGATCGGCCGTTCGCCGTTCTCGTACTTGGCAATAGCGCCGCGCGACAACCCGGCCCGGTCGGCGAGTACCTGCTGCGATATCCCGCGCCGGGCGCGGATGGCGCGAACCCGACGGCCTACATAACGGCTGTCGTCTGGCTGGAAGTCGCTCATGTCTCCACTGTCCCATGGCGGGACGTGTTGCGGCGGTTGCGCTGTCAAGGTTCCTGTTCAGCCCCGCCGCTGGGTCGATGCGATGTCCCCGGCGGCGGGAGCTCGCCAACGACAGGGGATGAAGGGCAGGGGAATGGACGCGCTCGGCTGGATAGACCCGTGTTCGCCGACACCGGATTGGGATGCGGCGCAGGTGCGCCGCTTGGCGCGGCGATTGGGGTACGCGCTGTGCTGGGCTGATCCGGGTTCGGTGCTGGGTCTGGTCGAACAGGTCACCGCGTCGGGCGTCGATATGGTGCTGTTGCCGTCGTCGGCGCATGTGGATGCGGTGACGCTGGTTCGGGTGATGGCGGTCGCCGATGTCGAATGCGCCTGCCCGCGAACGTCGTTCGGCCGCTGGTCCACGCTCGGCGGGGTGCATCGGTGAGCGCGGCTCAGATGGGGCTCGTATTCGTGATCGGTTTACCGCTGGCGGTGGTCGTCGCAATGATCTTCTGGCCGTCCGACTACGACTGAGATGCCAGCGGTACCCATCACCCGCGCAAGCGGACTGGCCGCTCGATTGCGCCACGAGTGGCTGCGGATTTGGCGGCGGGTCGCCGCCCCGACGCCCCGATCGTGACCCGCGCCAGAGATTTGAAACTCAGTCGACAAGTGCGCCGCCCGACAGATTGCGATTGCTCCCGTCATGGTTCCAGCTCGATTCGAAGCCAGGAACGCGGCCGTCTCTGCTATTTCAGACAATGTGGGCAGCCTTTTCAGAAGCGTCCCCTGCGCCATCGCCTCGGCCTGTGCGGCAAAGGGGACAGGCGAAGATATAGCTGGCTGAGTGGTTCGTTGCTCACAAGGAAGTGCGAAAGAGTATGGGGCCATGGGGCGGCCGGATGTTCAGGTCGCCTGCTCACCGAGTGTGTATTGGTGACGGAGGCGGTGGACCGCGTCGTCCATGTGCTCGACCAGCAGGTTTCGCGCTCGGCGCACCGGGCCCGAGCCGATGGCTGCGCGCAGTTCGACGTGCTCTCGAGCTTGTTCGCGCAGGTCGGGATACGTTGTTTGTAAGGCGCCCAGGCACATTCGGGTTTCGATGAGCAGAGTGCGGGCCGCTCGGACCAGACGGGGGCTGCCCGCGCTTTCGACGAGGGCTTCATGGAAGGCTTGGTCGGCGTCGGAAACGCCTGCGGCGTCACTATTTTCGGCGCATGCGCACATGGCGGTGACGCTGGGTTCGAGGGCGGTGTGGGCGATGGCGCGGCGGCCGTCCAGGACGAGGGCGAGAGCACCGCCTTCGATGGCGGTTCGGGCGCGGTAGATGTCGACGACGTCGTCGATGGTCAGTTCGATGACGAAGATGCCGCGATTTCGGATGCTGTACAGCAGGCCCTCGGTGAGCAGGCGCTGCAGTGCCTCTCGGACCGGGCCGCGCGATACCCCGAATCGGGTTGCGAGGTCGGCTTCGCCGAGTTGGGCGCCGGGGGCGAGATTGCCGCGCATGATCGCCTCGCGGAGCCGATCTGCGATCATTTCCGCCGTCGACTGCCGGTTCACCGGCTCGAAATCAACGACCGACATGGATATGCCTTTCCGCGAAGAGGGAGCCGAGCACAGCGGATGCCACCGCATTGCCGGTCAGCCGCAGGCCCTCCCAGATGGTGACCTGATTGGCCGTCAGCACAATCTTGCCCAAGCGCGCCTCGAGCTCCGGCAACACCCTGAGGGTGTGCATGGCGGTATCCGGAATCAGCAGCGCCTGCGCGTCGGGATGGTCATTGGCGACCGCTAGTTCACGCACCTGCGTGGCGGTCAGGGTGCCGACCTCCGCGGCGGTATCGATACCTGCGCTGGAGAATGCGACCACCTCGATTCCGGCATCGGCCAGGAACTCGATGAACAGCCGCGCGACCTCGTCCGGATAGCTCGCGGCGACCGCGACGCGGCGCACGTCGAGTGCCTGCGCGGCCGCGACGAAGGCGAGGCTGGTGCTCGAGGCCGCAACCCCGGCGGCCGCGGCGAGCGCGCGCACCTGCTCGCGCGCACCCTGTGGTCCGTACACGAAACTGCCTGAGGTGCAGGCCCAGACGACCGCGTCGGGCCGGTCCGGTGCGAGCAAGGTGGCACCGTGGCGCAGCTTGTCCGGGCTGCCCAGATCCAGCAGCTCCGGAATGGCGTGCAGATCGGTTCCGTAGATATGGGCGACCGGCAATCGCACGCCGAGCAGCGACGCGGCGAACGGGTAGTCGTCCTCGGCCGCGTGGTCCGGGTAGATGAAACCGACGGTGGTTTCCTGCATGCCTTTTCTTCCAATCAGAAAACGTTGAGTAGCCACTTTCCCGGACCCGTCATCGGCAGCTTCATCCGGCCCAGGCAGGCCCACATGGTGAGCTGATTCGCGGTGAGTACGGGTTTGCCGAGGGCCTGTTCGAGCGGCTCGATGACGTCGTAGGTGGGCAGGTTGGTACAGCTGACGAAGATGGCCTGGGCCTGTGGGTCGTCCGCGCCGACAATGCGTTCGGCGATGGTGCGGTAGTTGACCTTCCAGATACCGCCGCCCAGACCCAGGTGGTCCGAACGGATTACGGTGCAGCCCGCCTCGGCGAGGAAGTCGTGCAGCTTGTGGGTGAGGATTTCGTCGTACGGGGTGATCACCGAAAGTCTGCTGATGTCCAGATGTCGGATCGCCTCCACGAGTGCTCCGGAGGTGGTGACGGCTTCCAGCGCGCCGGCCCGGCAGATGGTGTCGCGCAGTGCCTTCTCGTAGGCGAGCCCCCTGATGAAGCTGCCCGAAGTGCACAGGTAGGCAACGACTTCCGGCTCGACGTGCATCACATCGCGCGTCGCCGCGGTCAGATGTACCGGATTGGAGACCAGCTCGGCCATCGCCATCGAAACCGGGACCGGTTCATAAGGTGTGCGGGCCAGGTGCAGGCTGACATCCAGCGGCGCCCAGCGCCAGAGTTCGCGTTCGAGCGCGAGGTCGAACGGTGCGATGATCCCGATACCCCGTTGTGCAACGGGCCCTTCGATATCGGGAAAGCCGAGTTCCAATGCGGCCCCTCTCGCGCTCAGCCGTTAGACCTCCGAGAACGATCGGATTGTTGACAATCATACGATGCGATTTTAGTGTGTCAATGTGGAACAGGGCCCGATTGTCACCGTCCTGCACAGTGACAGTGTGCCCGACTCGGACCTCATGGCCCCGGTGGCCGATCGAGCCGAAGTGCGGTACACGGAAGCGCCCGGACTCGCCGACGCATTGCGCGGCGCCGACGCGCTATTCGTGTACGACTTCCTGACTCGCGCGATCCCCGGCGCCTGGCACGCGGCCGATCACCTGCGCTGGCTGCATATGGGTTCGACCGGGGTGGATCCGGTGATGTTCCCCGAATTGCGGGAAAGCGAGGTCGTGGTCACCAATACACGTGGCGTATTCGATACGGCCATCGCGGAATACGTTCTGGGTCAGATCCTCGGTTTCGCCAAGGATCTGCCTGGATCGCTGCGTCTGCAGCAACGGCACGAATGGCGGCACCGCGAATCCGAACGCATTGCGGGCGCCTCCGTTCTGATAGTCGGAACCGGCTCGATCGGTCGCGCTGTCGCGCGATTGTTGCGCGCCGCCGGTATGACCGTGCGGGCGGTGGGCCGCCGCGCACGGACAGTCGATCCGGATTTCGGCACCGTGACGACCGACCTGCACGCCGAACTTCCCATTGCCGATTACGTCGTCGCGGTCGCACCGCTGACGCCGCAGACCCGGGAAATGTTCGATGCCAAGGCATTCGCCGCGATGAAACCACATGCCAGGTTTGTCAATGTCGGCCGTGGGGAACTCGTGGTAACCGACGACCTTCTCGCCGCGCTCAGCACCGGATCGATAGCCGGGGCGGCACTCGACGTGGTGGATCCGGAACCGCTACCGGCGCGGCATCCGCTGTGGGATCTGCCGAATGTGCTTATCACTCCGCATAATTCGGGTGACTTCAGCGGCTGGCGAACCGAGGTCGTCACGGCGTTCACCCGCAATTTCCACAATTGGATCGCCGGCCGGCCTTTGGACAACGTGGTCGATAAAGAGCTGGGGTACGTGCCCGGCTGAAGGAGCCCTGCCATGAACCCGGACATCAATACGCAACCGGCCGCGATGACCGCCGTCGAATTGGTCTCGGCCTACGCGGCCGGCACTCTTTCCCCGGTCGAGGCGACCGAGGCGATTCTGCAAGCCATCACGGCACGCGACGGCGAGGTGAACGCCTATTGTCTGGTCGATCCGGATCGCGCACTGGTGCAGGCCAAGGATTCGGAGGCGCGCTGGAATTCGGGCTATGCCCGCGGACTGCTCGACGGTGTGCCGATCTCGATCAAGGACATCTTCCTGACCGAGGGCTGGCCCACCCGACGCGGCAGCACCTCGGTCGATCCGAGTGGTCCCTGGCAGGTGGACAGCCCGGTCGTGGCCCGGCTGCGCGAGGACGGCATGGTATTCCTCGGGAAGACGACCACGCCGGAAATCGCTTGGAAGGCGGTCACCGACAGTCCGCTGACCGGCATCACCCGCAATCCGGTCGATCCGACGACGACCTCGGGCGGGTCCTCCGGCGGTAGTGCGGCCGCGGTGGCGGCGGGGATGGGTCCGGTGTCGGTCGGCACGGACGGCGGTGGGAGCATTCGCATTCCGGCCGCGTTCTGCGGCATCGTCGGCTTCAAGCCGACGCACGGTCGGGTTCCGCTGTACCCGGCGAGCCCGTTCGGTCCACTGGCCCACGCCGGGCCGATGACCAGGACCGTGGAGGATGCCGCGCTGCTCATGGACATTCTCTCGCTGCCCGATCCACGTGATCCGACCGCGCTGCCGCCCACGGTGACAACCTTCCGTGGCCAGATGTCGCGTGAGGTGCGCGGGCTCACCGTCGCCTATTCGCCGACGCTCGGTTACGCGAACGTCGATCCGGAGGTCGCCGCGATCGTGGATGCGGCGGTGCAGCGGCTGGCCGAGGCCGAACTGCGGATCATCGCGACCGATCCGGGCTTCGAGGATCCGCGCGACGCATTCGAACTGCTGTGGGCCGCGGGTGCGGCGACCATGTTGGCGAAATTCCCGGACGGTGCGCGCGAAAAGGTGGACCAGGGACTGCGCGCGGTGTGGGAATACGGCGAAACCGTCAGTGCTGTGGACTATCTCGACGCCCGCGCGGTGGCCGCGCAACTCGGTATCACCATGGGCGCCTTCCACACCACTTACGACCTGCTGATCACCCCGACGATGCCGATCGCCGCATTCGAAGCGGGTCACGATGTACCGCCCGGCAGCGGGCTCGACGGCTGGCCGCAGTGGACGCCGTTCACCTATCCGTTCAATATGACCCAGCAACCCGCGATCAGCATCCCCGCGGGCACCACCGCCGCCGGGCTCCCGGTCGGCCTGCAGATCATCGGGCCGCGCCACTCCGATGATCTGGTCCTCGCGGTCGCCCGCTACGCCGAATACGTCCTGGGTTAGCCACTCGCCCCGTTCAAGCCTCTCCCAGCCCAAACGGAGCGAGTCCTACGAGGGTCCCGTCTCGCGTCCGAGTCGTCGAAGCGCATACGACGAAGTCGCGAGACTCGACTGTTCGGACGCGAGACTGAAGGGGCCGCGAACACGCAGCGCCGAAGGCGCTGCCATTAGACACTGCCACGGGCGAAGGCCAGGGTCTCGCCCTGGACGCCGTGCAGCCAGAGTGTGTTGCAGGCCGCCGCGATATCGGTGAGTCCTTCTTCGATGGTGGCGAAGACATTGCCGGGCACCCAGCCCAGATCGCCATTGATGAGCAAGTTGTTGCGGCCGTAGAACAAGGCCAGGTCGGTGGCGCCCTGCTCGTGGTGCGCCGCCGTACCGGGCTCGTAGCCGTAGGCCGGGTTGCCGATCTCCCAGGCTTCGAAATCGAACAGGCAGACATCGCCGGGAATGGGGGTGACGGTCGGGTTCTCCCGATGCGGTGCCGCCACGATCCGGGGCAGCAGGGTGTACACCTCGTTGCGGGCGTATTTGGCGTGGAATGCGTCGCCCTCCTGCGGCAGCGCATTCCACACCGCCGCGCAGGTCCGCGGTGCTTCCGCATCGAGCAGTCGGGCTCGGCAGGTCACGCCCGCCTTGGTCAGTGTGATCGAGATGTAGCGGGCCATCGGCTGTGCCTCCTGGTCACACGGCGAGTTCGGCGAGCACGGTCGACCAGATCGCGAGCGCGTCGTCGACCTGGGTCTCGGTCACGATCAGCGGCGGGATCATCCGCACCACATTCATGTACGCACCGCAGGTGAGCAGCAGCAGCCCCTTCTCGACCGCGAGCCGCTGGACCGCGCCGGCCGTCGCGGTATCGGGTTCGCCGGTGGCGGTAGTGAATTCGGCACCGCACAGCAGTCCCAGACCGCGCACATCGCCGATCGCCTTGGTCGCGCCGTCGCGCAGTCCGGTCAGCAGTTGCGCGCCGCGGGCGGCGGCATTGGCCACCAACCCCTCCGATTCGATCACCTCGAGTGTGGCGATCGCCGCCGCACAGGACACCGCATTGCCGCCGTACGTGCCGCCCTGCGAGCCCGGCCAGGCCTTGGCCATCAGCGCACGCGGCGCCGCGATTCCGGACAGCGGGAACCCACTGGCCAGGCCCTTCGCGATGGTGATGACATCGGGTCGGACGTCGAAGTGCTGATGTCCGAAGAACTTTCCGGTCCGGCCGAAGCCGGTCTGGATCTCGTCGAAGACGAGCAGAATGCCGTGCCGGTCCGCGCGTTCGCGCAGCCCGCGGAAGAACGCCGTGTTACCGGGGATGTAGCCGCCCTCGCCGAGCATCGGTTCGACCACGAATGCGGCGGTCTCGGCGGGGGAGGTGACGGTGGCGAAGAGGTAGTCGAGTTCGCGCAGTGCGAAGTCGGTGGCCTCGGCCTCGGTCCAGCCGTAGCGGAATGCGGTGGGAAACGGTGCCACGTGCACACCGGACATCAGCGGGCTGAACCCGGCGGAGAAGCGGGTGCCCGAGGTCGTCATGGTCGCGGCCGCGACGGTGCGACCATGGAATCCGCCCTGGAAGACAACGATATTCGGCCGTCCGGTGGCTTGGCGGGCCAGGCGCAGCGCGGCCTCGACCGCCTCGCTGCCGGAGTTCGCGAAGAACAGCGTGTCCAGACCTTCGGGCAGCACGGCGCCGAGTCGCTCGGTGAGTTCGAGCAGCGGCCGGTGCATGACGGTGGTGTATTGGCCGTGGATCAGCTCGGCGACCTGGGCCTGGGCCGCCGCGACCACATGCGGGTGGCAGTGACCGGTGCTGGTCACGCCGATGCCCGCGGTGAAGTCGAGATAGCGCCGACCGTCGGTGCCGTAGAGGTAGCAGCCCGATCCGTGGTCGACGGTTACCGGGGTGGCTTGTTTGAGAACGGGGGATAGCTCGGTCATGATCCGCCTCCCGGGCGCGCATCCGCTGGGTCATCTATTGTCGGATTGTTGACAATATGCATAACATGGGCACCGGGTTCGCAGCAATGGCCGAAGGCCGCGTCGGGAATGAAAAGGAGCCCACATGCTCACCGAAACCGCCCTGACCGCAGCCGAACGCGCCGCGATCGACACAGTTCCGACGGGACTGTTCATCGACGGCGGATGGCGCGAAACAACCGCGAAGCTCCCCGTCACCGATCCGGCGACCGGTGCGGTGCTGTGCGAGGTGGCCGACGCCGCCGCGACCGACGGACTGGATGCGCTGGCCGCGGCCGACCGGGCACAGGCGCAGTGGGCGCGAACCACGCCGAGACACCGCAGCGACATCCTCATGGACGCGCACCGCGCGCTGCTCGCCGATGCCGAACGACTCGCGCTGATCATGACGCTGGAAATGGGTAAGCCACTGGCCGAGGCGCGCGGTGAAATCGCCTATGCGGCAGAGTTTTTCCGGTGGTTCGCCGAGGAGGCGGTGCGCCTGGACGGCGGATATATGCCGGCCCCGGCCGGCGGTTCGCGCTTCCTGGTGACCAGGCAGCCGGTCGGTCCGAGCCTGCTCATCACACCGTGGAACTTCCCGATGGCCATGGGGACCCGCAAGATCGGTCCGGCACTGGCCGCCGGATGCACCTGTGTCGTGAAACCTGCTGAGCAGACACCACTTTCGATGCTGGCACTGGTGGATGTGCTGGATCGGGTCGGCGTTCCGGCGGGTGTGGTCAATGTGATCACCACATCCGACCCCGGGGCCGTCATGACGCCGCTGATTCTGGACAGCCGGTCGCGCAAGCTGTCGTTCACCGGTTCGACCGCCGTCGGGAAGCTACTGCTCGAACAGTGCGCGCGGACCGTGATGCGCACCTCGATGGAGCTCGGTGGCAATGCGCCGTTCATCGTATTCGCCGATGCGGATCTCGATGCGGCCGTCGAGGGTGCGCTCGCGGCGAAGATGCGCAATATCGGGCAGGCGTGCACCGCCGCGAACCGAATCTTCGTGCAGCGCAGTGCCGTTGAAGAATTCGCCACCCGGCTCGCGTTCCGGCTGGCGGCGCTGCCGATGGGGCGCGGCACCGAGCCGGGCGTAGTCGTCGGTCCGCTCATCGACGCGGATGCCGTGACGAAGGTGACCGGTCTGGTCGCCGATGCCGTCCAGCGCGGCGCCACCGTGCGAACCGGTGGCACTGCCCTGGACGGGCTCGGGAACTTTTATCCCGCAACCGTATTGACCGATGTACCCGATGACGCCGAGATGTGCCACACCGAAATCTTCGGACCGGTGGCGGCGATCGCCGCATTCGATACCGAAGCCGAGGTCGTCGGGCGCGCGAACAACACGCCCTACGGATTGGTGGGCTACGTCTTCACCGAAAATCTGCGGCGTGGATTACGAGTGTGTGAAGCATTGGAAACCGGCATGGTCGGGCTGAATCAGGGAGTAGTGTCCAATCCCGCCGCGCCATTCGGCGGCGTCAAGGAATCCGGGCTCGGCCGGGAGGGCGGACGCCTCGGCATCGATGAATTCCTGGAGACCAAGTACATCGGAGTGCAATTGTGAACGCATCGCTAGGCGATTCCGTCCGGGGTGGCGGTCGGGCGAACTATCGGATCGCGACCATTCCCGGCGACGGCATCGGCGTCGATGTCACCGCCGAGGCCGTCGCGGTACTCGACGCGGTGCTGCCCGGCATCGAATGGACCGAATTCGACTGGTCCTGTGAGAACTACCTGCGCACCGGCGCGATGATGCCCGCCGACGCGCCCGGTCAACTGGCCGGATTCGATGCGATCCTGCTCGGTGCGGTCGGCTTTCCCGGTGTGCCGGACCATATCTCGCTGTGGGGACTGCTGATTCCGCTGCGCCGCGCATTCGGTCAATACGTGAATCTGCGTCCGGTCCGGCTGCTGCCCGGCACCGAATCGGCCCTGCGCGACCGCACCGCCGAGGAGCTGGACATCCTGATCGTGCGGGAGAATTCCGAGGGCGAATACTCCGCGATCGGCGGCATGCACCATCCGGGCCGGAGCGACGAATTCGTCCGGCAGGAATCGATTTTCACGCGGGTCGGTTGCGAACGGATCATCCGCTACGCCTTCGAACGGGCCCTCGAACGCGACGGTCGCCTGTGCTCGGCCACCAAATCGAACGGGCTGCTGCACTCCATGCCGTACTGGGACAGCATCTTCGAGCGCATCGCCACGGAATATCCGCAGGTGGCCACCCGACAATTGCATGTCGACGCACTGGCCGCCGAAATCGTGCTGCATCCGGATCGGCTCGATGTGATCGTCGCGTCGAATCTGTTCGGCGATATCCTGTCCGATCTGGCCGCGGCGGTGACCGGCGGCCTCGGCCTCGCACCGTCGGGCAATATCAATCCCGAGCGCACGGCACCGTCGATGTTCGAGGCGGTACACGGCAGCGCGCCCGATATCGCCGGACAGGGCATCGCGAATCCGGTCGCGCAGATCCTCGCCGGTGCAATGCTGCTGGAGCACTTGGGCGAATATGCCGCCGCCACGGCGGTGGATCGCGCGGTCTGCGATGTGCTGCGCGAAGGCCGAATTCGCACACCGGATCTCGGGGGCACCGCGACTACCGGTGAGCTCGGCGGTGCCATTGCCCGCCGTGCGGCCGAATTGGTCGAGACCGGTTCGGTATTCGCGCAGCCTTAGCCGACATCGTCATGTGACCGCAAAGAATTCGGCGGGACGATCGCAAAGTTCATCCGCGAATATGGGGCGACTTGCGTGTCTGCGGAAGGACTGGGTCATGAAGTTCGAATTCGGAGGTGCGCGCAGGCGATTGCGTCGCGCCATGGCCGCCGCGGTGGCCGCGGCCGGTCTCGTGGTGGTAGCGGGCTGTGGGTTGGGCGGTGACGATGCGGCGGCGGTGACCTACGAGGATGCGAAAGCCTCGGGCAAGATCAAGGTCGGTTTCGCCAATGAGGCGCCGTGGGCATTCCTCGGCGCGGACGGCCAGTTGACCGGATATGCGCCGACCGTTGCCCGCGCCGTGTTGAAACGACTCGGCATCAATGAAATCGAAGGTGTGGTCACCGATTTCGACGGACTGATCGACGGCGTTCGGGCCAAGAACTACGCATTCGTCGCGGCGGGCATGTTCATCAATCCGAAGCGGTGTGCGAGCTCGGCATTCGCCACTCCCGACTACCAAGTCGGATCGGCATTCCTGGTGCCGGACGGTAATCCACGCAATATCAATCGCTTCGAGGACATCACCCGGGAGAACGTCCGGATAGCCACCTTGGGTGGTGCGGTCGAGAACGGCTACGCACAATCCTCCGGCGTGCCATCCCAACTCATCGAACCGATGGCCAAACAAGACGACATCCTGCGCGCGGTGCGCAACAAGGACGTCTACGGCGCGGCCATGCTCGACGTCACCGCCGCATGGCTGGTGAAGAACAATCCGGACGCCGAGCTGGCGGTCGGCCCGTCCTTCCGCTTCGGCAACAAGCCGGACGTCGGCACCTTCAACTTCCGCATCGGCGACGACAAGTTCCGCGAGGACTTCAACCGCGAGCTGCGCGCACTGCACGAAAGCGGTGAATGGTTGAAGCTGGTGGAGCCGTTCGGCCTCACCAAGGCGAACGAGGCCGATCCGGCGGCCACGGCCGAGCAGTACTGCACGGCTTGACCTCGTGTCGTCGCATTTCTCGACCTACCTCGAGCGGGTACTCCAGGGGCTTCCCTTCACACTGTGGGCGGCGGTCGGCGGCATCGCGCTGACCATCGTGCTGTCCTTCGTCGCCGGGATCGCCATGCTGTCGCCGTATCTGCCGGTGCGGTTCGTCACCCGCATCTATGTGGAGGGGTTCCGGGGCAGCTCGGAGGTGGTGCAGCTGTTCTTCTTCGCGGTGGCGATACCGATCTTCTTCGGCGTATCGCTGGGGGCGACGGCGAAGGGGCTGTTGGTCATCGGCATTATCGTGCTCGGTCTCAACCACGGTGCCTATGGCGCCGAAATCGTCAGGGGCGCCATCGGATCCGTGCCGCCGGCGCAGGTCGAGGCGGCGATCGCACTGAATTTGTCGCCGGCACAACGCATGTGGCGAGTTGTTCTGCCGCAGGCCGTGGTGGAGATGCTGCCGTCGTTCAACAATCTGTTCATCCAACTCGTGAAGGCCACTGCGCTGCTGAGTTTTATCGCGGTGCCGGAGGTCTTCAAGAAGGCCGATGAACTGCGCGCGGTGCCCGCATTCTCTCGCGAACTCGGTCTCATCTATGCGATCCAGCTGGTCGTGTACCTGCTCATCGCGGTGGTCGTCACGGTGATCATGCGGGTGCTCGAGCTGTTGGCGGCCCGGCGGGTCGGGCGGCGGCCGAAGCGATCGAGCATTCGACTCTCGGCACATGTGGGGGTCTGATGGAGAAATGGCGGTGGGACCGCTTCTTCGACGCCTTTCCCTTCATCTGGGACGGGCTGCTCGTCACGATCCAGTACACCCTGCTCGGATCCCTGGTCGCGTATGTGCTCGGTCTGATCTTCGCGGTGATCCGGCGGTTGCGGATTCCGGTGGTGGATCAGCTGCTGTGGGCATTCATCGAATTCATTCGCAGCACACCGCTTTTGGTGCAGATCTTCTTTCTCTACTGGGTGGTGCGTCCGGATCTGCTCGATGGGCTGGCCGTCGACACCCAACGTCTGGTGGTCGGTGTGACGGCACTCGGCGTCCACTATGCCTGTTACACCTCGGAGGTGTTCCGCGCGGGCATCGACGCGGTGCCCGCGGCGCAATGGGAGGCGGCCACGGCGCTGAATCTGCCGCGCACGCGCACCTGGGTCGATGTGATTCTGCCGCAGGCGGTGCCCCGGGTGCTGCCCGCGCTGGGCAATTACACGATCGCCATGTTCAAGGAGGTGCCGCTGCTGTCCTCGATCGTCATCCTCGACATGGTCTATCAGGTCAAAACCGAGTACGCGGCCGATACCGGCGGCGCGGGACCCGAGGCCTGGTTCGCGGCCGGTCTGACCTTCCTCGCGCTGAGCTATCCATGCTCGATTCTGGTACGAAAGTTGGAACGACGTGTCTGAACCGATGATCCGGTTCACCGGTGTGGAAAAGCGCTACGGCGCCACGGTGTGCCTGGACAAACTCGATTTCGCCATTGCGCCAGGCGAATTCGTCACCTTGATCGGGCCGTCCGGTTCCGGCAAGACCACCATTCTGCGTCTGCTCATGGGACTCGAACGGATAGACGCGGGCACGATCGAGGTCGGCGGCGAGTTGCTCAGTCATCAGCGGCGCGGCGATAAACTGGTGCCCGCCGGTGCCGCGCACTTGCGGCGGATGCGCCGCAAGATCGGCATGGTCTTCCAGCAGTTCAATCTGTTCCCGAATATGACCGTGTTGCGCAATGTCACCGAAGGCCCGATCCGCGGTCTGGGCCAGTCCAAGGACGCCGCCGAGGAGCGGGCGCGAAAATTGCTCGAACTGGTCGGGCTCACCGATAAGATCGACGCCCGTCCGGCCCACCTCTCCGGTGGTCAGCAGCAGCGAGTCGCCATTGCCAGGGCGCTGGCCATGGAGCCGGAAGTGCTGCTGCTCGACGAGGTGACCTCGGCGCTGGACCCGGAGCTGGTGACCGGAGTACTGCATCTGCTGGCGGATATCGCGGCCGATACCGAGATCACGTTTCTCTGCGTCACCCACGAAATGCATTTCGCCCGAAAGGTGTCCGATCGGGTGATGATGTTCGACTCCGGACGGGTGCTCGAGGACGGTGACCCGGAGGAGATCTTCACCGCTCCCGGCCACGATCGGACGCGCGAATTCTTACAGGCGGTATTGGATGAAAACTGACGGCCGATCTTCCACAATCTGAATCATGACCAAGCCGTGTCTAGTCCTGCAGTTGCGGCCGGAGCGTCCCGCCGCGGATGACGAATACCGCGCCGTGCTGCGGATGGCCGACCTGGCGGTGGGTGACACGGTGCGGGTGCAGATGGACCAGGAATTCCCGCATATCGATCTCGACGATTACTCGGCGGTAATCGTCGGTGGCGGTCCGAGCAATGTCAGCAGCCCGGACGCCGAGAAATACGGATACCAGAGGACATTCGAACCCAAGCTGAAGAAGCTGATGACCGAGATCGTCGGGCGCGATTTCCCGTATCTGGGCGCCTGCTACGGCTTGGGCATCCTCGCGGACGTGCTCGGCGGCGAGGTGAGCGACCGGCGATACAGCGAGGCCGTCGGCGCGCAGACGATCGATCTGACCGAGCACGCCCGCGCGGACCCGCTGCTAGCGGGTGTTCCGCGCGCCTTCAGGGCCTTCGTCGGACATAAGGAGGCCTGTCAGGAGGTGCCGCCCGGTGCGGTGCTGCTGGCCGGATCGGCCGATTGCCCGGTACAGATGATCCGCGTCGGACAGAACGTGTACGCCACCCAATTCCATCCCGAATTGGACAGCGATGGACTGGCATTGCGCATAGCGGTCTACCGCCACGCGGGCTATTTCGAACCGCATGAGGCCGAGGACTTGATCGAGCTCGGGCACCGGGAATCGATCACGGTGCCGAGTGTGATCCTGAGCCGATTCATCGCGCGGTACTGCCGCGGGTAGGGCCGATTACCGGTCGGAGTCGAACTCGCGATGGCGCGCTCGATTCTCGGTGCGCGAATTGGTACGCAGTGTCCAGCCGGGTGAGTCGGCGCGGCGCACGTCGGTTACCACCGGCCAGGCTCCGGTAATCGTCGCCGACGGTTCGCGCCGGACCGGCAATTGTTCGCGGGTGCTGCGTTCGTCGATCTCGGCGAGTCCGACGACCACCATCAGCATCATGATGACCAGCGTGACGGTCACGATCAGGGGTGTCACCAGTTGCAGGGGATCGATACCGCCGTTGTCGGCCTGGTGCTCGGCATGGCTGGCGTGCATGGACGTCATGCCCGTGTAGTGCATGCCGCACACCGCCACGCCCATGATCAGCGCGGCGCCGATGGTGGCGAACAGACCGCGGACATGCTGCATGAACCACAGCGCCGCGGTGGCCGCGACCACCGCGATCACGACCGATGCCGCGACCGTTTTGCGGTCGTATTCGATGTGGGCGGAGGTTTTCATCGCGAACATGCCCAGGTAGTGCATGGCGGCCACACCGAGCCCGGTGACCGTGCCGCCGATCGGCAGTGCCACGAATTCGTTTCGACCGCGCACAACGATCGAGAGTCCGAGCCATACGACGACGATCGCGATGACCGCGCTGAGCAACGTCATCGGTACGTCGTAACGAATGGTGGCGCCGCGGATGGCGAAGCCGAGCATGGCGGTGAAATGCATGACCCAAATGCCCGCGCCACCGAGGGACACGGCGGCGGTGGCGAGCCACCCACCCGGCGATTCGGAAGTCCGGGCGTGGGTCACACATCGCAGGGCGAGGATGGATCCGATGAAGGACATGAGGTAGGCCATGACCGGGGTCAGCCAGCCATGGCTGAAATGATCGAGTTCTAGCATGTGTACTCCGCGGTCACCACTCGTGTCGAGGCAGTCGGACGCTGGTTGGAAGTGGCAACAGGCCACCCGTGGAAGGCAACCAACTGTCCGTCCGGAGCAGCGGCAATAAACCAGTGAACATCGGGTGGAACCTCTCGATCTGCGGAAATTTACACCGTAGTTTCCGCCAGCCGCTGACGATAGCCAGGTTGGTCGCTCATGGCCAACTCGGGTGCGAGATTCACAGCTGATGCATAGCTCCGCTGGCGCTGGGTGCGCCGGCCGACCACCGGCGCCGGCGTCATGACGAACGAATACAGCAGATAGCGCAGGCCCACAGGCATATCTGCCGACGGGGGTGCCATCGCGCACGGTTTCGGACGCCGTGCGATCAGGTACAGAGCCTCCGAGGAGTGCGTAACCGAGACGGCACCCCCGGCACCCGAGCCAGCTCGTCGCGTCGCAGTCCGGTGACTCGGCGCACGCCGCCGTGGTCGCGCGGCCCGGCGTCCTGCGAGCGCAGGCGAGCTCGGCGCGATTCGAGGAACCTGCTGAGCCCGGTCCGATCGTCTACTCGATCACCCTTTGCGGTTGCGCGTATGTCGCGAGCGACACTTCCGGCGCGCACCGACCGGACGCCGTCCATTACGTCGAGCGCGGATGTCCTTGTGGCACATGGCTGTTCGAGTTCGCTGCTGCGGGCCTGCGGGAGGGCTACCTGATCGCGTCGATCAGCAACTTCGCAGCCACCGTTGCCCCGTCAGCGCGGATCATGCCGGCCACTACGCTCGCCCGCGCTCGGGTGGTGGACGTCAATGCCGTGTCGAGGGCGGCGGACAATGACATCGGATCGGGATCAGCGTCCGCACACGCCGTGCCGATGCCGAGATCGGCCACTCGGCGCGCCCAGTACGCCTGGTCCGCCATCTGGGGCACCACCACTTGAGGCACGCCAGCTCGGGCGGCGGTCGTTGTCGTGCCCGCGCCGCCGTGGTGGACGACGGCAGCGACCCGGGGGAAAAGCGCCTGATGGTTGACCTCGCCGACGGCCATGCAGTCGGCGACGTCGTCGATCAAGGCCAACTCGGCCCAGCCACGAGAGAGGAGCACACGGCGGTTCTGCGCGCGGATTGCTTCGATCGCGACCTGGGCGATGTCGTTGCGCACCCGCATGCTGCCGAAGCCGATATACACCGGGGGTGTACCCGCCTCCAAGAACGCCGCCAACTCGGCGGGCAGTGGGCGTTCGTCGGGCACGATCCAGGCGCCGGTCTGTACGACATCCAGACCGGGTGATTCCGGCCATGGCCCCAGAACCGGGTCCGCTGCCAGCCACGGACGGTCGGTGACGACATGGTCGCGCACATTGCCCACCGGTGGCAGCCCGAGCGCCGCCCGGTGGGTATCCAGCGCCGCCCCGAACTGCGCGTTCCAACCCTCGGCGTCGATCTCCCACAGCAGTCGGTTGCCGATCGCCTCCGGCGCGGGCCGCTCGCCTGGCATCCGCGGCATCGGCGGATGATGCGGCGAGGGCAGGCTGGTCGGCTGGTAGCTCGCGTACTGGTAGTGGATTCCCAGCTTCTCGGCGGCCGACCGGGCGGCGATCTCCGTAATGCCGGTCGCTACTACCGCATCGCATCTTGCGGCTGCTGTCGGGATCGTGTCGAACTGAACTGCGGGCCACTGGTCTACGTAGTTCAGCAGATCCGCCATCGAGGCTTGCGCACCATCCGAACCTGGCATCGGCGGCCCCATCGGCACCAGCGGTACGCCCAGCTCGGCGAAGCGCCTCGCGAAGTTCGGTGGTGCGCACACCCGCACGTGGGCTCCGAACTCCTGCAGGCGCAGCGCGAGCCCCAGGGCCGGCTCGATATCGCCGCGCGTCCCGCTCGCCGACAAAAGCACCTGCACGCCGTCACTCCTTGTTCGCGAGTTCCGGCGTGGACCGTAGTCGGCCATAGGAAGTCCGGGGATCAAAGGGTCCCCACTGGTGACGATGGCTTCGGCATCCCGGGTCTCCGCATGCCAACTCACCGAACTCATCGAATCCGCGGTCCGCGTGCCCGCGGGCGAAGCCGAACTACGCGGTGCCGACTGAGCGCCCCTGGGGCAGCGCGCCGAAGTCCGATCGTCGTTCCGCCGAGACTCGACAGCAGCCATTCGCCCCGGTGCAACCGCGGGCAATTTCCGAGAGCGTTGTGATCGATAGCAGCTCAACATATTTCCCGGTTGCGGTGGGTTCGCGGGCCGCTTACATCGATGCGTGGCGGATCGAGCGAGCGTTCCGCGCCGATGCTGATAACGTGGGCGTGTCGTCGAGTTCTGGGCGGCTGGTAGGGCGTCCGGTGATTGTGCGTCGAAATCGCCTGTCCTGCAGGGACTGTGGAGCGACCGCAGTCGGCTGCGGTCGCCTCGCCAGGGTCCGAGTTCTCGACGCGGACCCCAGGGCCGGGGTCGGATACGGTCGGCGTCGCGAGGAGGGCTGAACTGAGTGCTGTGGCCGCAGGCTGCGTTATCGCCGCGGTGCTTCCCATGATCCCGGCCTCCTTGCTGATCCAACGTCTGGAGTCACCCCTTTGACAACGCGAGCGTCAACCCACACCACCGCGACCGGAGTCTGCCCCGCCCTGCACGGCTCCCCCCTCGATGCGGGCGAACCCCGAGTGCTGTTGCACACTCCGGAGTTCGCGGCCGATCCGCATCGGGCCTACCGGGAGGCGCGGAGCCAGTACGGGTCACTGGTGCCGATGGAGTTGGCGCCCGGCGTGCCCGCCACCCTGGTGGTCGGCTATCAGACCGCGGTGCGCATCCTCAATGATCCGGAGCACTTTCCGGCGGATCCACGGCATTGGGAGCAAACGATTCCCGACGACTCACCGGTCAAGCCGATGATGATGTGGTACCCGAATGCCCTACGCAATGCCGGTGCGGCACACGCCCGTTACCGGCAGGCTTACACCGGCAGCATCGACGGAATCGATCTGCACCAACTGCATTCGACGGTCGAGAAGATCGCCATCCCGGTGATCAACACCTTTTGTGAGACCGGCGAAGTCGACCTGGTCACCCAGTACGCGCTGCCGGTCGTCTTCGAGGTCATCAACCAGTTGGTCGGCTGCTCACCGGAACTGGGGCAGCGGGTCGCGACCGGTATGGCGATGCTCTTCGACACCGTTGAGGCCGCTGCGGGGATGGCGATGCTCAGCGAGGCGCTGATGGAGCTGGTGCAGCTGCGCCGGGCCGAGCCCGGTGACGATGTCACCTCGCGGATGGCACACCACTCATCCAAGCTCGACGATACCGAAATGCTATGCCAGCTGATCAGTTTCTACGGCGCGGGCATCGAACCGATGCAGAATCTGATCACGAACACCCTGCTGCTGATGCTCACCGACGACCGGTTCGGCGGCGACATGCTCGGCGGTACCCTCCCGACCCGCGACGCACTCGACGAGGTGTTGTTCAACGACCCGCCGATGGCCAACTTCAGCATCACCTACCCGCGCCAGCCGATTCTCATCGACAACACGTGGTTGCCCGCCCATCAGCCGGTCGTGGTCAGCCTTTCGGGCTGTAATAACGATCCGGCCATCCGCGGCGGCGATCGCACCGGCAACCGCTCGCATCTGGCCTGGGGCGCCGGGCCGCACGCCTGCCCCGCGAAATCCGTTGCCTACCTGGTCGTTCAGGACGCCATCGATCAGCTGCTCGACGCGCTGCCCGAGATGGAACTCGCCGTGCCCGCGGACGAATTGGCTTGGCGGCCCGGACCGTTCCACCGTGCCCTCGCGGCGCTGCCGGTCGTCTTCCCCAAGTCCCCTCCGCTGCCCGTGTTCTGAAGGAGATAACGATGGAGCAGGAACCGATAGTCCTGGATCTGACCGGCGCCGATATCCAGGGCGAGAACGAGCGGATCCGGGAGCGCGGGCCGGTCACACTGGTCGCTCTGCCCGGCGGCGTGCCCGCGTGGTCGGTGACCGATGCCGCCGTGCTCAAGAGTCTGCTCGCCGATCCACGGGTGTCGAAAGATGCTCGGCAGCACTGGATGTCATTCATCAATGGCGAGATCACCGAGGAATGGCCGCTGCTCCCGTGGATCGCGGTCGAGAATATGTTCACCGCGTACGGCACGGATCACCGCCGCTTGCGGCGGCTGGTCTCGCCCGCATTCACGCACCGCCGCACCACGGCGCTGCGGCCGCGGATCGAGGCGATCACCGAGGGGCTGCTGAACAAGCTCGCGGCCACCCCGAAGGGTGAAGCGGCGGATCTGCGTGAGGGTTACGCCTATCCGGTGCCGATCGAGATCATCACCGAAATGATGGGTGTGCCCGAACATCTCGGCCCCGGTATGCGCACCTGCGTCGACGGGTTCTTCGACACCTCGTTCGGGCCCGAGCAGGCACAGGCCAACTACCTCGAGATGCACCGCCTCGTCGGCGAACTCGTGGCCTACCGGCGCGAGACCCCGGGCGACGATGTCACCAGTGTCCTCATCGCCACTCGCGACGAGGACGACGGCTCGCAGCTGAGCGAGCAGGAACTCGTCCACACGCTGATGCTGGTCATCAATGCCGGTCACGAAACCACGGTCAATCTGCTCGATCAGGCGATCTTCATCCTGCTCACCCATCCCGAGCAGCGCGCCGATCTGATCGAGGGCCGGGTGCCGTGGTCGGATCTGGTCGAGGAGACGCTGCGCTACGAGGCGCCGGTCGCGCACCTGCCACTGCGCTACGCGGTCGACGATATCGAGCTCGGCGAGATCCGAATTCCCAAGGGCGAGGCGATTCTGGCGTCCTATGCCGCCGCGGGCCGCGATCCGAATCTGCACGGTGCCAGTGCCGCGACATTCGACCTGCATCGGGTCAATAAGGAACACCTGTCCTTCGGGCACGGCGCGCACCACTGCATCGGTGCCCCGCTGGCTCGGCTGGAGGCCACGATCGCCCTCCCGGCCATATTCGAGCGTTTCCCGAATATGCGGCTGGCCGTGGATCCGGCGGAATTGGCGCCGGTCGGCAGTTTCATCTCGAACGGCCACCGCACGCTGCCGGTTTTCCTGGACGCGTAGCAGCGCGAAGGGGGTGCCGTCGTATCGGCACCCCCGGGTGACTGGATCACCGCTCGGTCGAGGCGATTTCGAGTTCTCGGCGCTGCGGCAGCAGTAGCGCGAGGACGGACTCGAGGGCACCGAATCGGAGCCACCGGCTAGTTGTCGCCGAGGCCGCGTATCGAATCGAGTTGGGTGGGTGTGCCGAGCACGATCAGAATCGTCTCGGCGGCGAGGATGGTTTCGCCGGTGGGGTTGGCGATGAACTGGCCGTCGGATGTGCGAATGGCGAGCACCAGCGCGCCGGTCGTCTCGCGCACCGCGATATCGGCGAGGGTGCGGCCGATCAGCGGCGAGCCCGCGACGATATCGACTTCCTCGATCCGGTAGTCGAGTGTGTCGTCGTGCATGACCACGTCCAGGAATTCGGCGACATTGGGTTGCAGCGCGAAGGCCGCCATCCGGCGCCCGCCGATCAGCTGCGGGTTCACCGCCCGATTCGCCCCGGCCCTGAGCAGTTTCGACTTCGAACTCTCGGTGCGCGCCCTGGCGATAATGATCAGATCCTGCCGCAGCGCCCGGCTCGACAAGGTCACGTAGACATTGTCGGCATCGGCGTCCAGCGCGGCGATCAAGGCGTGGGCACGTCGGACACCGGCGGCTTCGAGCACACTGTCATCGGTGACATCGCCGACCACATTCGGATATTCGAGGTCCTTCAGCCGCGCCGGATCGCGATCGATGACGACGATCTGTTTGCCGAGTCCGACCAGGTACTGCACGCACGAGCGGCCGACGCGGCCCCAGCCGCACACAATGACATGACCGGACATCCGATCGATCCGGCGGTCCATCCGTCGCCTCTCCATATATTCGCGGAGGTGTCCCTCGATGAGGGCCTCGAGCAGTACACCGAACATATACAGCGCAGTGCCCGCACCGACGACGATGAGCAGCATCGTGAACAGTTGACCCGCACCGGTGAGCGGGTGGACCTCGCGAAAGCCGACGGTGGAGATGGTCGTCACCGTCTGGTAGAGCGCATCGAGCAACCCGAACCCGAGTATCAGGTAGCCGAGGGTGCCGGCCAGCACTACCAGCAGGAAGGCCAGCACCGCTCGGCTGATTCGGCGTAACGGGCTCACGCGAGGATTGTCCACCCGCGGCACCGGTCACATCCGGCAATTGCCGCGCAACGTGCGTTACGCGGTTGCCAGTTGCTCCTGGGGCGGTATCGGGGAAACGGCACCGTCGATCGCGCCGACCGCCGCACCGACGGCCGCGCCGGCCGCCGCGGCCGGTGCGGCGATCACCCCGTAGCCGATGGCGGCGCCGATGACGGGGACGACGATCAGTCCTGCGGGGAGGAAGGGGATTCCGGCGATCAGACCCGCTGCCGCGCCGACGACCGCACTGGTGGCGGCGAGCGGGGACGCTACGGTGCTGCCCACGCTCGCGCCGATGATGGCATCACCGATTATCGTATCGGCCATGTGGTCGGAGCGGGTGCGTTCGACACCGAACGACTGAATGCCTTGGGACAGTGCGGCTTTGGTACCCGCGGACGCATCGTTGATCTGCGCGGCCTGTTCGGGCGCCAGCCAGTCCGGGCGATCGATCTGGAGATTGCCGATGCGAATGCGATTGACGGGGGCGACGAACGGCTGTGGGCCCTGCTCGGGCTGTGTCGCGTCCACGCCGTCGGTGGGGGTGGTCTCGGCGGAGTCCGGGTCGGCTATCAGTGCGGCGGCGCTCCGCAGCGCCGAGGGAGCGAATGCGATGTCGCCGTCGACCGGAGCCGAAGGCTCGACGACGAATCCATAGGGCGTGGGATTGCCCAATGGTTGCGAGTCGGCGGTCGCGGGTGCGGCGCTGATCAGGATGGCGGACAGCGGAACCGCACCGGCCAAGGCGAGTGCGGCGGTTCGCCGACATATCGGGCGAGTCCGCGGTGTCGCTTGATGTATGCCCATAAGTCTCCTCATTCCGAACGTCGATGCTTACTTACCTACATTCGGAACAGCGGATCTTTCGGATGAATGCGCGTTGGGGCAATTTTCGGAGTCCGCTGCTGATGCGAGCGGGCGGCCCGATGCCAGAGACCGGGCCAACCGCCCCGCGGATCCACACAACCGACTTGCACCGGTCCGCGTTCGGCTACGGTTCGGTAGCGCGCCGGGACTCAGGCGACGGCGACCAAGCGTGCGGCGTTGGCCGATTCGTCGTCGGCGGCCTTGTTCGCGGCCAATTCCGCCGCCACCCGTTCGCGGTAGCGGGTGATCTCGCGATCCGTGGTCGCGGCATCCCAGCCGAGGCGGGCGCCCATGCGGAACGCCACGGCGGGTGCCGCGGTCAGGCCGCGGTCGGCGGTCTCGATCGAGATGCGGGTGCGGCGGGTCAGGACATCGTCGAGATGCAGTGCGCCCTCATGGGTCACCGCGTAGACGACCTCCGCGCCGAGGTACGCACCGGCACCGGGGAGCGGTGCGGCCAACTCCGGTTCGGCCGCGATGAGATCGAATAGCTCCGAGACGCCCGAACCATAGCGACCGAGCAGGTGTTCGACGGTCGCGACGGGCAGACCGGCCCGCTGCGCGACGCTGTGCACATCGGCGGCCAGTTCCTGGTAGCCGACGGCGCCGAGCAGCGGCAGGTGTGCGGTCACCGAGGGCGCGGCCGCGCGACCGAGCCCCTCGACCGCCGCGTCCACCACATCGGCGGCCATCACCCGGTAGGTGGTGTACTTTCCGCCCGCGATCACGAACAGACCCGGAACCGGTTCCGCGACAGCGTGTTCCCGCGAGAGCGTCGCGGTATCGGCGGATGCGCCCGACAGCAGCGGCCGCAGACCCGCATAGGTGCCGACGATATCGTTGCGGGTCAACGGCTCTCGCAACACCGCGTTCATACGGTCGAGGATGTACTGGACGTCGGCATCGCTGGCCACCGGATGGTTCTTGTCCAGCGCCCAATCGGTATCGGTGGTGCCGATGATCCAGTGCCGGGCCCACGGGATCACGAACAGCACACTCTTCTCGGTCCGCATGATCAGACCGGTGTCCAGGTCCAGCCGCTCGCGCGGGACCAGGATGTGCACGCCCTTCGACATGCGCACGTGGAATGGGAAATCCACGCCGGTCATCTTGTTCATCTCGTCGGTCCAGACACCGGTCGCGCTGATCACCCGGCGGGCGCGCACGGTGTATTCGCGACCGGTCTCCACATCGGTGACATGTGCGCCGATCACCCGCTCGCCCGCGCGCAGCAACCCGGTGACCTTCGTGCGGGTGAGCACCGTCGCGCCGTGCTGGGCGGCGGTGCGGGCAATGGTCATGGTGTGGCGGGCATCATCGACCTGCGCGTCGAAGTAGCGGATCGCGCCGATCATCGCGTCATCGCGCAGCGCGGGCGCCAATTCCATTGCGCGCGTGTGCGACAGATGCCGGTGCATGGGCAGCGCCCTGGCCCCGCCGATGGTGTCGTACAGGGCGACGCCCGCGCCGATGTAGGCGCGCTCCCAGACCCGGTGCTGCAGCGGCAGCAGGAACGACACCGGGCGCACCAGATGCGGGGCCAGCCGGTGCAGCAACAGGCCGCGCTCCTTCAAGGCCTCACGCACCAGCCAGAAGTCGAGCTGCTCCAGGTAGCGCAGGCCGCCGTGGATGAGCTTGCTGGACCGGCTCGAGGTGCCCGCCGCGAAATCCCGTGCCTCGACCAGGGTGACGGTCAGGCCGCGGGCGGCGGCATCGAGGGCGGCACCGGCGCCGACCACGCCGCCGCCGATAACGAGTACGTCGATTTCATTGTCGCCCATTGTGTTCAACGCATTGGTGCGGTACTTCGAGTCCAGACGTGCGGACACGGGATGTCTCCTTGCTTCGGTGCTACTGAGTCTTCGAGCGATTCGCTCAGTCGTCGACGTCGATCCAATCGAGCGTGCGTGCGACCGCCTTTTTCCAACGGGCGTAACCGCGTTCGCGCTGTTCCTCGGTCCAGCTGGGGGTCCAGCGCTTGTCCTCGCGCCAGTTCTGTACGAGTTCATCGGTGTCGCTCCAGAATCCGACCGCCAACCCGGCCGCATAGGCCGCGCCGAGTGCGGTGGTCTCCGCGACCACCGGCCGTGAGACCGGCACATCGAGGAAGTCGGCTTGCAACTGCATGCACAGTTCGTTGCCCGTGACGCCACCGTCTACGCGCAAGGTGTCCAGGCGCACACCGGAATCGGCCTCCATGGCCTCGACGACATCGCGGGTCTGGTAGCAGATCGACTCCAGCGTCGCCCGCGCCAGATGGGCATTGGTGCTGTAGCGCGACAGCCCGACGATCGCACCGCGCGCATCCGAACGCCAATACGGTGCGAACAGGCCGGAGAACGCGGGCACGAAGTACACCCCGCCGTTGTCCTCGGCCTGCCTGGCCAGCGATTCGCTTTGTGCCGCACCGGAAATGACGCCGAGCTGATCGCGTAACCACTGCACGGCGGAGCCGGTGACCGCGATCGAACCTTCCAGCGCGTACACCGGCTTCTCCGCGCCGAACTGATAGGCGACGGTGGTGAGCAGTCCGTGCCGGGAGCGCACGAGTTCGGTTCCGGTATTGAGCAGCAGGAAATTTCCGGTGCCGTAGGTGTTCTTGGCCTCGCCGGGACGAAAGCACACCTGACCGACGGTGGCCGCCTGCTGATCACCGAGCACACCCGCCAGCGGCACCGCGGCGCCGAACGGCCCGTCGGCGCGGGTCCAGCCGAACAGTTCCGGATTCGACGAAGGCGCGATGGTCGGCAGCATGTCGCGCGGAATTCCGAAGAGGGACAGCAGGTCGTCGTCCCAGGTGCAGGTCTCCAGATCCATCAGCATGGTGCGGCTGGCATTGGTCGGATCGGTCGCGTGCACGCCGCCGTCGGTACCGCCGGTCAGATGCCACAGTAACCAGGTGTCGGTGGTGCCGAATATGGCCTCGCCCTTATCCGCGTCGGCGGCGACGCCGGGCACATTGTCGAGGATCCAGCGCAACTTGCCACCGGAGAAGTAGGTCGCGGGCGGCAGGCCCGCCTTGCGGCGGATGGTTTCGCCATGCCCCGCGCGTTCGAGCTCGGCGGCGATCTTGTCGGTGCGGGTGTCCTGCCAGACGATGGCATTGCAATATGGCCGCCCGGTTCGGCGATTCCACACCACGGTCGTTTCACGCTGATTGGTCACGCCGATCGCGGCCAGATCGCCTGCGGCGAGGTTCGCCTTGTGCAGAGTGGACGCGATGACCGAACGGGTGCGCTCCCAGATCTCGGTCGGATTGTGCTCCACCCACCCCGCGCGCGGCAGGATCTGCTCGTGTTCGAGCTGGTGGCGTGCGATCTCATTGCCGCCGTGGTCGAACACCATGAAGCGGGTGCTCGTGGTGCCCTGATCGATGGCGCCGACGTACCGGTTCATCGCCGTCCTTTCGGAAAAATGCATCAGAAGACTTGGTCAGCAACACATTCGCGACCATGCCGACACCGAGTGGCACCAGGATCCCCGTGTCGATTGCCTCGCTTATGGATACCGAGCCGAAGTTCACCGTTTGAGCCTCCGTCTGCACAAGCCGACCGCGGTTGCGGCCGCCGGAGGCGACGTTACGACCGGATTGCCGAAGCGGACATAGCACGCGTTCGACAATGCCGAACGGTTGTGATGGCCATCGCCAGGTGGCGTCACTACTGTCCAGCGGCAGTGGAGGTCGCTATGGGAGCAGGTCACATCGCGTTGCGCGAGTATTGCTCGCCGGTCGTCGCGTGTTCGACATTGTCGAATGCGAAGGTTGCGGCTAGATTTCCGCATATGCCCGGCCCGATCCAGTCGATCGAACGAGCGGCGGCCGTCCTGCAGTTGCTCGCTCGGGGTTCCGGCCGGCTCGGGGTCGGCGAAATCGCGGGTGCCCTCGGGTTGGCCAAACCGACCGCGCACGGGATCTTGCGCACACTGCAGGGTGTCGGCTTCGTCGCACAGGATCAGGCCAGCGGCAAGTACCAGCTCGGCGCGGCCGTACTGCATCTCGGGACACGTTATCTCGACAACAACGAACTGCGCTCGCGGGCGATCAACTGGGCCGATGCCCTGGCGGCCCGGACCGGGGAGTCGGTGCGGATCGGCGCCGCGGCGGACGATGGCGTGGTGGTCGTCCACCACGTTTTCCGGCCGGACAACACCGAGCAGGCGCTCGAGGTGGGCGAACTGCTCCCGGCGCACGCGACCGCGCTCGGCAAAGTACTGCTCGCCTACGACGCCGAGCTGGCCACCGCTGTTCGCGGTGGTGAGTTGGCGCCGCTCACGCGGCGCACCATTGCCGACCGGGCCGCGCTCACCAGGGCGCTTGCCGCGGTCCGGCAGGCCGGATGGGCCGGGGAGACCGAGGAATTCCGGTCCGGGGTGGCCGCAATAGCCGCGCCGATCCGGACACACGGCGGACTCGTGGTCGGTGCGATCGGGATCAGCGGTCCGGTCGACCGGCTCTGCGATTCGCAATTGCGGCACCGGCCGACGCTGGTCGGGCATGTCCGCGACGCCGCGCACGCGGTGTCGCGGGATCTCGGTGCCGGACACTGATTTTCGGCCGCCAGCCCGCACCACCGAACCGAATCCTCCTCCGACAGGAAGTAGCCGATGGCGCAACGCTATGTGCTGGCGATCGATCAGGGCACCACATCCACCCGGTGCATCCTGTTCGATCAGCGCGCCCGCTTGGTCGGCGTCGCCCAGCGCGAACACCAGCAGCACTATCCCCGGCCCGGCTGGGTCGAGCAGGATGCGCAGGAGATCTGGCGCAATGTCGAGCGGATCGTGCCGCAGGCGCTGCGGGATTCCGGAATCGCCGCGGAACAGGTGGTGGCCCTGGGCATCGCGAATCAGCGGGAGACCACGGTGGTGTGGGATCGCCACACCGGTGTGCCGATCCGCCGGGCCATCGTCTGGCAGGACGTGCGCACCGATGATTTGGTGCGCGAATTCGAGCGCAAACCCGGTGCGGAACGGATTCGCGAACTGTGCGGGCTGCCTTTGGCCGGATACTTCGCCGCACCGCGGCTGCGCTGGCTGCTGGATACCATTCCGGGACTGCGGGATCGGGCCGAGCGCGGGGAAGTGCTGTTCGGCACCATGGAGACCTGGCTGATCTGGAATCTGACCGGTGGGCCGGACGGCGGCGTGCATCGCACCGATGTCACCAATGCCAGCCGCACGCTACTGATGAATATCGCCGCGCTCGCCTGGGATCGAGAACTGCTGGAGTTTTTCGGAATTCCGGCCGCGATGCTGCCGGGTATTCAACCGTCGACCGCGTCCTATGGGACGACCGGCCGGGTGGTGCCCGGCATCCGGATCGCCGCCGCGCTCGGCGACCAGCATGCCGCGCTGTTCGGCCAAACCTGTTTCGCCCGTGGGGAAACCAAATGCACCTATGGCACCGGTGGGTTCCTGATGATGAATACCGGGCGGGAGTTGGTGCAGTCCTCGCACGGTCTGCTCACCACCATCGGCTATCAGATCGAACCCGAACCGGTGTACGCGCTGGAGGGACCGATCGCGGTGACCGGCTCGCTGGTGCAGTGGGTGCGCGACAATATCGGCCTGGTTTCGAGTGCGCCCGAGATCGAAACCCTCGCTCGCACCGTCGATGACAACGGCGGCTGCTACATAGTGCCCGCCTTCTCCGGCCTCTACGCGCCGCATTGGCGCAGTGACGCACGGGGTCTCATCATCGGCCTGACCTCCTATATCAATAAGGGCCACCTCGCCCGTGCCGTGCTGGAGGCGACCGCCTGGCAGACCCGTGATGTCGTCGAGGCCATGAACGCCGACTCCGGACTCCACGCCCGCACCCTGCGCGTGGATGGTGGCATGACCTCCGACAACCTGCTCATGCAGATCGTCGCCGATGTCCTCGATATCCCCGTCATGCGCCCCTTCGTAGCCGAAACCGTCTCGCTCGGTGCCGCTTACGCCGCCGGCCTGGCCGTCGGCTACTGGCCGGATCTCGAAGGCCTACGCAGCAATTGGCGCCTGGCCGGACAATGGGTCCCGCACATGGACCCCACCCACCGCGAAAACGAATACGACAACTGGAAACGCGCCGTCGCCCTGACCTTCGGCTGGTCCCGCTCGAAGCGATAAGGTGTGGTGATCTTGCGGGGGCGCATCTGGATGGAGATGATCGGAGATGATCGTGTCACGCGTGGTCGGTGTTGTGGTCGCCTTGCTCGTTGGCACGGTGCTGGTCGGGGGACCGGCGGAAGCGGCGCCGAATGCTTGTGCGGTGGGAAATCCGTTGCAGCCCACCGCGGAACTGTTCGCGACCGATAACACCGCGACGATTACCGATCCCGATGATCAGCGGCTGCGCAATGGGCTGGCGGCGTTCGAGCTCCAGGTCGACGGGATCGCGCTCGGGAACGTGGCCCTGCCGGTGGGGTCCACCTTGGTCAGCGGGGTCTTCTGGTCGGATGAGCGGCAGCAGGCGACCTATGAGCGTTCCCGCGATTTCCATCTCGCCTGTGTCGATGCCGCCGATCTGCACCGCATCGGTGACCAGGTGCGGACCCGATTCCACCAGGAATCGGTGCTGACCTTCCGGCACCTGCCGAATTCCGCGCCGGAGGTCGACGCCTTCACCGTCGAAGTCGCGGACATCGATGTGCACCGGTTCCGTGACGCGCTCGTCGCCGATCAAGAGGCACGTGCGCATCTGGTCGGCGGATCCGTCACCGAATCCGGCAGTCTCATCCTGGTTGCCGATCTCGCGGATTTCCCCCTGACCCAGCGCTTCGTCGCCGGCATCGGCGGCACCTGGAATCCGGATACCGTCCACTACGGTGACCGCGAATTCGTGGGCTGACGTGTCCCTTTCGGCAAAAACCTGAATCGCACTTTAGACTTCGGCGGTGCGAGCTTCCTTGCGAACGGCCGTCCTGTCACTGATCACCGCGATTACCGCTACGGCCGTCGGGCTGACGCCGGTGGCCGTCGCGGAGCCGGTTGATCCGGCGTTCTGTGGCACGCCGCTGTCCGCGGCGGAACTGGACACCATCGCGCACCTCTCCGATACCAGCACACTGACCGGAGATGCGTTGCAGCGCTTGACGACCGCGGTGGCGCGTCACCATGAGATCACCGAAATACTGGTCGCGCATCGGGATCGGCGCGGGCTGTTTCCGCTCGGGCTCGACGGTGTGGAACAGTCGGCGGTGCTGCCGTTGCAGCGTGATCCCGGCGCGTTCCAGGATCGGGAGTACGCGCATGCGATCAGTCTCGAATTGTTGCGGCGGTTCCTGGCCAATGTGCATGCGGCATTCACCGGCGGGTCGGTCGAGCCGCACTGGGCGCGGTATTTCGAGCTCGCTCGCCGGTGCGACGTATCACCTGCCCGCGTCGCAATGGCGGGATACGACGCGCATTTGACGGTGGATCTCGCGTATTCGGTGGCGACGGTTGCGAGCAAGCCGGACAACGCACCCGATTACTTCAAGATTGTCGATGCCATCGCCGCCTCCGGTCAGGTGATCGTCGACCGGACCAAAGAGATCTACCACGGCGATCTCGGTCCGCTGTGGCGGTTCTACTTCGCCGGCGAGGGTCTGGACCTGCTGCTCGGCGCGGGTGTGGCGACCGGTCCGCTGCTGCGTGCCGCCGATCTCGGATACAACGTGGTGATCTACGGCAATGGCCTGGCACTGGAGGATTCCGCACTGCACGACCCGACCGCGGCGGAGATCCGGCTGCTCAGCGATTCCGTCGAAGCGGCCTTGGATGTGTTGACACTGCTCAGGGGTCTGTGAGACGCCTAGTCTTTACGTGTCGGTCGGGTACGGCAAGGAGTCGCGGTGGGCATATCACTTGTCAAGGGGCAGAACGGTCCACTGGCGGCGTCGAATGTCGTTGTCTCGGTGCGATCCACCGCCGCGGCCGATGTCTCGGCATTATTGGTGACCGAAGCGGGCCGCGTTCGCAGCGACGCCGATTTCGTCTTTTTCAATCAGCCGCAGGCACCCGGCGTCGAGTTGCGCTCGGGAACGCCTGCGGCGCTGGTTGTTTCCGCGGCCCAGGTGCCCGCCGACATTGCCCAGATACGGGTCGTCATCACTTTGGACGAATCCGGGGCAACCTTCGGGCAATTCGCGCCGCCGGTCGCGACCGTTGCCGACGGATCCGGAACTGCGCTCTACGAGTATGTGATCGGGGGACTCGACAGCGAGTCCGTCGTCATCGCACTGGAACTGTATCGGCGTAATTCCGAGTGGAAGGTGCGCGCGGTCGGACAGGGCTATGCGGGCGGATTCGCCGCGCTGGTCACCGACCACGGGGTCAGCGTCGACGACGAATCCGCGTCGACGCGGGTGTCGGAGTCTCCGGCGGTCCGCACCGTCCCCGGCGAAGCCAAACTCTCTTTCGAGAAGCGCGCCAAACTCGACCTGCGCAAACGCGAAGTAGCCAAGGTGCTGATCGATAAGAACGCCTTCGGAATTCGCGCCCGCGTCATCCTGGTCATCGACAAAACCCTCAGCATGAGTAGGCAATACAGCAAACAGGTCGTGCACCGCGTCGTGCAGCGCATGATCCCGGTGGCGACCCAGCTCGACGAGGACGGCACGCTGGAGGCCTACCTCTACGCCCTGTCCTTCGCCAAAATGCCTGATATCACCGTCGAGCACGGCGAGGCATGGGCTCAGACCTTTCTGCACCTCACCGGAACTCATCAGGGCATCGACTACGCCAGGATCGGCGGCCGCAATGACGAACTGCCGATCATGCGTGACATCATCGCCTCGCTACGACCCGGCGATGCGCCGACCCTGGTGCTGTTCTTCACCGACGGCGGCTTCGCCAAGAAGCGTGAGATCGCCGCGCTCATGCGCGAAGCGTCCCGACTGCCCGCCTTCTGGCAATTCGTCGGCCTCGGCAGGGCCAACTACGGCCTGCTGCGCACCCTCGACGAAATGTCGGATCGGGTCGTGGACAATGCGGGCTTCTTCGCCCTCGACGACATAGACCAGGTGGACGACGCCCAACTGTATGCTCGGTTGCTGGGCGAATTCCCGGACTGGCTACGGGCGGCCCGGCAGGCGGGCATCCTGCGCTGAATCACCACCGTGCCCCTGCGGCCTCGAAATCCGCTGACGCCGAGTCCGATTGGTGCCGCCGCCGGGTCCGATCAGGTCAGGTGCCGATGACGGCGTTCATGATCGTGCCCGCACTGGTGGCGACGACACCGCCGATCATGGCTCCGGCCACCATCTTCGGGGATTCCAGACCGCCGCCGGTCCACTTCTCCCAGGCGAAGCGGCCACCTGCGTAAATGATGGCGCAGATGCCGGCGAGCAGCACGAACCAGGTGAAGTAGCGGACCAGTTGGAGAATCTTGTCGGACACCGGTGGGGCCTCGGGGGTGGGATTGCCGATCTGCGCCCAAGTGTCGAAAACGGTGGCCAGGATCATCTCGTGTTGCTCATTCTGGATGCGGGACAGGAAGTTAACTCACTCTCCGAGGATGGTATCGGTTTCTCGGCGACCATGCAGTCACGATGTCCGCGATCTTGCGAGACCACTCGTCGCGCGGATGATGGGTAGGGCGTGATGGTCGAGGGATGCCCCTCGAACCCGGCCGCGTCGCCGCTTGCCCGGTTTATGGCAAATATGTGGCTATACTCCGGCTGATCTCTCTCGAAGTTGTCCGACCTGTCGGGAAGTAGGGAGAAGGCATGAGTATGTCGCGGCGATCCATGCTGATGGCCGGTGCCGTTACGGGCGCGGGTCTGGTCGCGTGCGGCAAAGCGACGGATTCCGACAGCGCGGTGAGTTCCAGTACTGTGCCGCCCAGCGATCCGCGTTCGGTCGCGACCGACGCCTATATCTATGGATATCCGCTGGTGCTGATGGATATCACACTGCAGTCGAATACGGCCGCCGTACCCGCCAATCGGATCTGGGCCGTCAGCCCGGTGAATCCCGGGATGAATACGGTGGTCATGCCGAATATCGACACCCTTTATGCCACAGCCTGGCTCGACGTGGCCGCCGAGCCGGTAGTCCTGCAGGTGCCGCCGATGGACGGCGACCGGTACTGGCTCATGCAGATCATGGACGCCTGGACCAATACCACCCACAATCCCAGCAGTGTCGCACCACAGGTGCGCGCCGGCCAGGACCCGCCGTACGGCTACGTGATCACCGGCCCCAATTGGTCTGGCGCACTGCCGGATAACCTGACCAGATTGGCGATGCCCACCGCGACCGCATGGCTGATCGGTCGCATCGAACTGCGCGGTCAGGCCGATTTCGCCGCCGCCGAGAGCGTGCAGCAGCAGGTGCTGCTCGCATCGCTGAGCGCCTGGTTGCGTGGTGAACGGCCGGCCCCGGTGATCAATCCCGCGCTGACCGCCCCGATCGCACCTCCGCAGCAGGTTGCGCGGATGGACGGGCGCACGTTCTTCGACCGGCTCGGCACGCTGATGCTCACCAACCCGCCCGCTCGCGACGATGCCCCCGCGCTGCAGCGGTTTTCGAAGATCGCCATCCGGCCGGGCGGCACGCCGAGCGCCTCGGACGCCGATCTGGACGCGGCGGTGGCGGCGGGCCAACTGCAGATCCCGGACTACGCCAACCCCAAGGCCAAGCGGGTGAACGGCTGGGACTTCGAGACCAACCTGGGCGCTTACGGCACCGACTACCTGCTGCGTGCCTCCACCGCGTGGACCGCGCTCGGTGCGAACCTGCCCAGCGATCTCGTCTATCCGGAGATCAGTGCGAATGCGGGGGAGCAGGGTGCGCCGCGGTCGTATCGGCTGCATTTCCCCGTGGGCCAGACGCCGCCCGCGCGGGCCTTCTGGTCGCTGACCGCCTACACCGCGGAACGCTTTCTGGTGCCGAACCCGGCGGGCATCTTCTCGGTCGGTCATCAGCGTCCCGTCGTGCCGCTGCCGGACGGCTCACTGGAACTCGCCGTCCAGGCCGCGGACCCGGGAAGTGATGTGCCGAACGGCAATTGGTTGCCGATCCCGGAAACCGGCACCTTCCGGCTCGCACTTCGTCTGTATGTGCCCGAAGAGCGGGCGCTCGACGGTCACTGGAAGCCGCCGAGTCTGATCCGAGTCGGATGAAGGAGAGGCATGAACGTCTCGCGCAGAACCGCGCTCGGGCTGGCCGTGACCGGTGTCGGACTCGCCGCCTGCGGACGGTCGTCCGACAAAACGCCATCGAGCTCGACCGTGGCATCCGATGTGGCGCGTGACATCGCCACAGATGCCTACGTCTTCGGGTATCCGCTGGTGCTGATGGATGTCACCCGGGCCGCGGCCGAGACGATTGCCCCGGTCAACACCTTCCAGCACGCCGGGGCGTTGCCGACACCGCAGCGCCGCGATGTGGTGCGGCTGAATCTGGACACCCTGTATTCGGCCGCATGGCTCGATGTTTCGGCCGAGCCGATCGTCTTGCAGGTGCCCGCCGTGGATCCGGGCCGCTTCTGGCTGATGCAGTTGCTCGATGCCTGGACGAATACCGTGCACAATCCCAGCAGCATTCGGCCACAGGTGAATTCGGGTGGTCCGCCGTTCACCTATCTCGTCACCGGGCCGAGCTGGTCGGGCACCGTGCCCGATGACATGACCCAGCTGTCGGTACCGACGCCGACGGTGTGGTTGGCCGGCCGCATGCAGGTCAACGGACCCGACGATATCCCGGCCGTGACCGCGCTCCAGGAGCAGTTGAAACTCCTGCCGCTCAGCGCATGGGCGGCGGACCGCCAGACACCATCGGTTCCGACACCGACGGGCACCACCGAGGTGCCGCCGCCGAAGCAGGTGCTCGATATGACTGCCGCCACCTTCTTCGAGCGAATGTGCGCGGTGCTGGCGGTGAATCCGCCGCGTCCGGAGGACGAACCGGCCATGAAACGCTTCGCCACCATCGGGATTCGACCCGGAGGCAAAGCCGAGGGCATTTCCGACAGCGATCTGGCCGCGGCGGCCGATGCCGCGAAGAAGGCGATTCCGGCCTACGCCGCCGCGAATATGGTGAACGAGAACGGATGGCGCTTCAATCCGAAGGTCGGCACTTACGGCACCGACTATCAGCTGCGGGCCAATGTCGCGTGGGTCGGTTTGGGCGCCAACGTGGCTCAGGACGCGATCTACCCGACCATGTTCGGCAATGCCGACCTCGGCGGCGCATCCGCCAAGTTCCGCCTGCGCTTCCCACCCGGCCAACTGCCACCGGTCGATGCCTTCTGGTCGTTGACCGCCTATGACGCGGACAGCTATCTGGTGCCGAATGCCGCGAATATCTATGCGATCGGACATCAAGTGCCGGTGGTCGCCAATCCGGACGGTTCGGTCGATCTCGCTGTGCAGCACGAGGATCCCGGCGCGAGAGTGCCGGTGGGCAACTGGTTGCCCATCCCCGAATCCGGTCAGTTCTCGTTGACCATGCGGCTGTACGCGCCGAAAGACATTGCCATCGACGGGCGTTGGCGGCCGCCCGTCCTGACGGTAGTGCCATAGGAGGCGAGAAGCCATGGGCCGCTTGAGTTTTCCGATCTCGGTCGCTGCGGCGGCGATGCTGATGTTCGCTGCGCCCGTTGCCGCCGCGGACACGATCGATGAGGATGGTGTGCCATCGCGGACCGCGTTCTCGTTTCGGTCGGTGGTGCCCGGCGTCCAGTGGGGCACCAGCAACGAATACGAGATGCGCACCGGATTGTCGCTGGTCAAGCTCTATATGGTCGACTACGCGCTGCGGCGTGGCGACGGGTCGGCGACGGATCTGGCATTGGCGGAGCGAATGATTCGCGATTCCGACGACTCCGCGGCCGACGCGCTCGGCGCGAAGTATCCGCAGGCGATCGACGCCATCGCCGCGGAGTTCCGCCTGACCAGCACCAGATCGGGTCCGGCGTGGGGTATGTCGTACACCAGCACCGCGGATGTGGCCACCTTCCTGGCGACCAAGAAGCGCACCGACCCCGGTTCGCCGATCTTCCGGTGGATGGCCGAGGCGAGTGAGCGGGCGGCCGACGGCACCTCACAGAATTGGGGGACCGCGCGGCTGCCCGGCGTCGAGGGCACCAAATGGGGCTGGTCCGACAGCGGACCGATGGATGTGGCCTCGGCATCGTTCGGTGCGAATTTCGCGGTCGCGGCGCATACCCACGGCACACCCGAGGAGCAGACGGCCGATGTCACCGCCACCTTGCCGTATCTGGTGCTGGCGCTGGTCGCGCGCGTGCTGGGGTAGGTGCGCTTCAGTCGTCGCCGTCCCAGCTCCAGCGCGGCACGGCGCGGATCGGATGCAGTTCGTCGTCGGTCTTGGCATGCGAATTCTGTTGTGCCACTTGGGCGCCGAATTCGGCATGCGCACGCACCGCGGTGCGGAAGGCGGGATCGTCGAATAGTCCCGCCTCCTCGAACGCTTGCAGATACAGCTGGGCGAAGCGCTCGCGCTGTTCGTCGGTGATTTCGAGGCCGCGGTGCACGGCGATGATGTAGTCGAAGCCGAGGTTGCGGGTGAAACGGTCGGGGCCGCCGAATGATTCGGCGGTGAACCAGGTGAGATGGTCGACGTGCGTCGGGCGGCGTTCGGTGAACTGGGTTTTCAGTACCGGATCGGCGAGTACCTTGTCGTAGAAGGCTGCTTCGACGCGATGCAATGGCTCGTCGCCACCGGCGTGCTCGTACAGGCTGGGCATGGGAGACCTCCGAACAGTGACCTGTTGTGTCCCATTACAGACTTGTCCGCTCGCCCGCGTCCACTGTTTCGCGATAAGCGATCAAGAAGCAATTGATAGCAGACAGCTATTTTGAATTGGCGAATTCGCCGCTCCCGAAACTTCAGTTAACGGGGTTTACTAAACACTATTCACAAAACGGAGGTTGTGTGGTTCTATCGACATCAGAACGTGTCCCCGCAGTGTTTACCCACCCCGCCGGCTGCCATCCCCGAGCGTTGTGAGGTCTGCGGCCCAAGTCAGACCGGTAGGAGATAGCCGTGACCGTGACCACGCCATCGATTCCCGTGGGATTCGACTTCACCGACCCAGATCTGCTGTCCACCCGGCTGCCCATCCAGGAATTCGCCGAGCTGCGCCGCACCGCCCCGGTCTGGTGGTGCGCCCAGTCCGGGCGGGCCAGCGGCTTCGATGACGGTGGCTACTGGGTCATCTCCAAGCTCGACCACATCAAGGAGATCTCGAAGAATCCGGAGGTGTTCTCCTCACACGAGAACACCGCGATCATCCGGTTCAATGCGGAAACCACGCGCGAGCAGATCGACATGCTCGGCAATATGCTGATGCTGAACCAGGATCCGCCGCAGCACACCAAGACCCGCCGCATCATCTCCAAGGGCTTCACCCCGCGCGCGGTGGAGAGCCTGCGCGCGGCGCTCACCGAGCGTGCGGCCCGAATCGTGCACGAGGCCAAGCAGACCGGCCGCGGCGACTTCGTCGAACAGGTCGCCTGCGAATTGCCGCTGCAGGCCATCGCCGAACTGCTCGGGGTGCCGCAGCACGACCGCAAGAAACTGTTCGACTGGACCAACCAGATGATCTCCTATGACGATCCGGAGTTCGACGGCAATCACCACGCCGCCACCGCCGAGGTCATGGGCTACGCCTGGAATATGGCCGAGGAGCGGCGCAAATGTCCAGCCGATGACATCGTCACCCAGCTGATCAATGCCGATATCAACGGTGAGAACCTGGGCTCGGACGAGTTCGCGTTCTTCGTGATCCTGCTGTCGGTCGCGGGCAATGAGACCACCCGCAATTCGATCACCCACGGTATGAAGGCCTTTGTCGACAATCCGGACCAATGGGAGCTCTACAAGCAGCAGCGCCCGCGCACCGCGCCCGACGAGATCGTGCGCTGGGCCACCCCGGTGACCGCCTTCCAGCGCACCGCCACCCAGGACACCGAGGTCGGCGGCCAGGAGATCAAGAAGGGGCAGCGCCTCGGGCTGTTCTACAGCTCGGCCAATTTCGACGAGGACGGATTCGCGGATCCGTTCACCTTCGATGTGCTGCGCAACCCCAACCCGCACGTCGGCTTCGGCGGCACCGGAACGCACTACTGCGTCGGCGCCAATCTGGCCCGGCTGCAGATCGATCTGATGTTCAACGCCATCGCTGATGTGATGCCGAATCTGCGTCAGGTCTCCGATCCGGTGCGGCTGCGCTCGGGTTGGTTGAACGGAATCAAGCGCTGGGAGGTCGAATACGCTTGAATTCCCTCATGAACAGCGCCAAGCCGCGGGGGCGGGCACCGGTGGTTTCGGATGCGGATATCCGCCGGGTGGCCCGCGCACTGCTGGTCGAGCACGGTCCGGACGCGGTCACCCTGCGGGCCATCGCGCGCGAACTCGGCATTACCGCGCCAGCGCTGTATCGGTATTACAACTCGCGCGAGGACCTGTTGGAGAGTCTGCGCCTGGAATTCTGCGAGGACCTCGCCGCCGAGTTGTCGGCGCAGATCGCCACGCTGCCCGATGACGGCGCGGTGCAGTTCTTCGCCATCTGTCAGGGATTCCGACGCTGGGCGCTGGCGCACACGAGGGAATTCACCCTGGTGTTCGCCTCGCCGGGCGCGGGCCGTGCGCGCATGCTGCGCCGGTTCGATGAACCGTTCGGGCGGATCTTCCTGGCCGCCGCCGGTCGGCTGCTGGCCACCTACGATGTCGTGGCGCCGCCGACCGATGTGATTCCGGCGGAGCTGCGCGATGACCTGGTGCTGTTCCAAACCGAGCTGCTGGCCGCGCTTTCGGAGTCCGGGCAGAAGTTTCCGGCCGAAAAACTCGATCTCGGCGTGACCTATCTGATGATCCAGATCTGGGCCCGGCTCTACGGCCACGTCACACTCGAGGTGTTCGGGAACTACCCGATCCCGCTGTCGAATCCGGAGATCCTGTTCGATGCGATGCTCGCCGATCTGGGGCGCACGGCCGGGTTGATCAGCGAGTGAATCGGCGCGACAGCCATTCGGCGTAGCCGATGCCGATGGCTTCGCCGCTTCCGTCCAGGCAGAGGGCACCGGACCGCAGGGCACGTCCGGTGCGGCCCAGAAGGGGCACCGGGAGCGGAATCAGCTTGCGGCCGGTGTGTTCGCGGTAGATATCGACCAGTTCGGTAAGGCTGTGGACCGTTGGTCCGGCGATATCGGGGATGCGCCCGGACGGGCCGTTGTCCACCGCGTCGGCGAGTCTGGTCGCGACCGCGTCGACGTCGATCGGCTGCACCTTCGCCGTCGAGCGCGGTGCGAGCCGCCAGCGCGCCGCCGCGGTGAGGATTTCGGTCACGAGTTCGTGGAATTGGCTGGCGCGCAACAGCGTCCAGGGAACTTCGCCGGTGGTGACCACCTGTTCCTGGTCCGCCTTCGCGCGGTAGTAGGCGAAGGGCACGAGATCGCAACCGACGATGGAGATTTCGACATGGTGGCCGATGCCCGCCTGCTTCTCGGCCGCCAGTAGTCGGCGCACGCCGTCCACCATGACCGATCGGGTCCGGCTGCGGGCGCTCACCGCGTCGACGACGGTGTCGCAGCCGTCGAGTGCGGATTCCAGACCGGAGCCGGTGGCGAGATCGGCGGACCGGTGCTCCTGTGTTCGATCCGCAGGGGCGGTTCGGCTCACTACGCGGACCTGATGTCCGCGTGCGCTCAGCTCTCGTACCACCGCGGCCCCCAGCACCCCGGTTCCGCCGATCACCGCTACGTGCATTGATCCTCCCAAACGACGCTGTTCGGTATCGCACGCTACGGCGCCACATCAGGCCGCTCAACGTGCTTCTTCGCATATGCATTCTTCGCCACATCGGTATTTCGGTGCGCAGGCACGTGCGGTATCGGCGAGTCGGATCAGATCCGGGCCCCCTTGGCGCGGTTGCAGGCGCGGCAGAGGATCTGCAGATTGGTCGCACTCGTCGCGCCACCGCGGCTCAGCGGGATGATGTGGTCGAATTCGAGGTAGTGGCCGTCACCGCATTCGACGCATTTCCCGCCATCGCGTTGCCACACCTCGGCCTTGACCTCCTGCGGAATGCTGCGGGTATCGCGCTGGCCGGGCGTGAGGACCAAGCGTTTGGCGACCCGCAGCGCACCTTCCAGCGCGGCCGCGACGTAATCCGGATCGTCCACATCGAAGGTGGCGCCGCCCCGGGCCGAGGTCGCGGCGACGACCACCGAACGTTGCTCGACATGCACCGAAACCACTCGGTTCCACGGCAATTCGGTGCCGGTATCGGTACCGACGAACCGCAGCTTCTTATTGCTGGCGATCAGCCTGCCGTCGGTGAGTTTCGGCCCCCTGGCGAGCTGGCGGACGTGCACGGCGGGCAGATCGACATGCACCTTCTCCTCCGGATCCAGGTGCAGACCGGGCGTCCGCACCAGCGGCAGATCCCCGCCGCGCAGCCGCGACAGGGTGCGGCCGCGATACATCCGCCTGCGCAGATCCTCGACCAGCGGTCCGCTGAGCGCCAACTCCTCGATCGCGTACTCGAACGCCTCGAACTCGGTCTGCTCGATCTCGCCATCCGCGAATGCGAAGGCGACCAGGCGCTCGACGTAGGTGAGCGCCACCTCTCGCAGTGCCGCCCGGCCCAGACCCTCGTCGATTCGCTGATACCGCAACGATGCCCACAGCGCATCCCACTCCGGACCGCGCGGACCGGCCGCGGTCAGCGCTCGCCAGGCCTGGGTATGCCAGTGCGTGAGGAATTCCTCGATCTGATGCTCGCAGCTCTGACACGGCGCCAGTCCACCGAACAGCTTGCGGCGCCGGGGATTTCCGCATCGCGCACAGCTGCGCGGGCCAGGCGGCCGCCGATCGTATGTGGCACCGGTCCATTCGGCCCCATCCCACCAACGCATCCGCGATGGGTCCTCGGGGTCCGAATGCCAGTCCGCGCGTACGGGATTCGGCGGTGCTGGTATCGGCGGTCCGGCCTCGTGCCGCTGGCGGTGCAGGTCGATCGGCCTGCCTGGTCGCGGCCGGACGGGGGTTTCGCCGGCCGAATCGGTGCGTCGCGCCGATGGGTCTGTGCGCCCGGCGGTGTGCTGCTCAGCCTGATCCCCGCGGGTTGCCTCGAGTGCCGTCGGTCCGGCAGCTGCCGCGGCGGGGTGATACTGCCGCTCGTTTCGGTCGGCGGGGGTGGGTCGTGTGTCGGCCTGGTTCCAGGGGGCGGGGGCGAGCTGCGGTGGTCCGGTCAGTGCTGTGCCGGTCGAGTTTGCCGAGATACGTTGTCGCACTGTGGAAGTCGGTATCGGTGCCGGTTCGCGCGGGTTGTCGTCGATGGTGACACCGAATTCGGTGACCAGGCCGGGGAGCCCACTGGCCCAACCCTGGCCGATCGCACGAAAGCGCCACTGGCCCTCGCGGCGGTAGAACTCGCCGAACATCATTGCCGACACCGCGTCGGGATCGGTGATCTCGTACTGGGCGATCGGCCCGTGTGCGGCCTCGATAGTGAGGGTCAGGCCCGTGATATCGCCGAAGGTACCGTCGTCGACCGAGCCCGCGACCACGATCCGCGCCACATCCGATTCGGTGCGCGGCAGCGACACACTCAGTCGCGCGGTTCCCGGCGCGGGCTCCTGATCGAGCGTCACCGCCTGCGACATATGTCGGGGCGCATTGAAGAACACCAGATCGCGATCGGTGCGCACCGTCCCCGCCGCCGCCAGCAACAGTGCATGCGCATCCACCGCATGCCCCGACCGCCATGAAACAACCACGGCAAGAAGGGAAGTCGGCACCGCCGCATTGGCCCCTTTACTGAGTTTCATCGTGCTCGAACTATGCCACGAACCACCGACACGCCGACTCCGGCGGTCCATATCTTCGGCGATGCGAGCGAGGAACCCCGGGGCCGGTCTCACCTCCCGCGGTCGCCCAGCCACAAGGAGGAGTCGGGTCACCTGCTGACGAATGCACAAGCCCACTGTGCGTGCCGCATCGTGCGGCATGTGTCGCCTCGGTCGGTGGCGACACAAACCGGTCGGTTCGGGATATCCGTTCGGAAGGCGTATGGGTGCGGCAGAGTGAAGGGATGACTACCCCGAAGGGAGCGGGCCGGAAGGCCTCGACTCCGAAGGTGCCGGGTGGGCGGATGCCGAGTCCCGGCGATATTCTGGCGGCCGCGCAATCGGCGGTCGACGCGGCACAGTCGGCGGCGAGTCAGGCATTGGAGGCCGCACAACTTACCGCTGGTCAGGCCTTCGATGCGGCGGTGCGCCTGCCACCGGCCTCGGCGCAGCTGGCGGCGCAACTCCCGGATCTGATCGAGAGCCTCTCGATCGCCATCGACCGGCTCAACTCCACCATCGATCGGCTGGACCGCACGTTGGCGTTGGCGGATCCGGCCTTCGCCGCCTACGACCGACTACTGCCCCGCCTCGAGGCAATGATCGGGCTCGGCGAAGACCTCTTCAGCGCCCTCGCCAAACTCCCGGGCGTCTCCCTGCTCGGCCGCATCACCGGCAAACCCGCCGAACCTCCCGCGCCCCCCGAACCCCCGAAACGCGGCAGGCGCAAATAGCCGGGCTCAGTGGGGTGCGGCGCGGTGGGTGGCGGCGGCCTTGAGGAGGGTTTCGTGGTATTCGTCCTCGGGGTCCGAGTCGAGGACGATGGCGCCGCCCGCGCCGATGCGCCAGTGGCCGTCGTGGCGGACCGCGGTGCGAATGACGATATTGAGATCGGCGGTGCCCGCCAAGCCGAGGAAGCCGATGGTGCCCGAATAGATGCCGCGCGCTTCGGTTTCCAGTTCGTCGATGATCTCCATGGTCCGCAACTTGGGCGCCCCGGTCATCGAGCCGCCCGGGAAACACGCACGCAGACAATCGATCACATCGACATTGGGCCGCAGCGTGCCGCGCACGGTGGAAACCAATTGGTGCATGGTCGTATACGTCTCGGTGGCCATCAATTTCGGCACGTGCACGCTGCCGATCTGACAGACCCGACCCAGGTCGTTGCGCAACAGATCGACGATCATCAGGTTCTCGGCCCTGGTCTTCGGACTGTCGGCCAGTTCGCGCCGTAGCCGTTCGTCCTCGGCGGCCGTGGTCCCGCGCGGCGCGGTGCCCTTGATCGGCTTGCTCTCGACCATGCGCGCGCGGTCCACCTTGAGGAAGCGTTCCGGTGACGAGCAGGCGATTTCGAGATCGTCGAAGCGCAGATATGCCGCATACGGCGCGGGATTGCAGCGGCGCAGCGTGCGATAGAAATCGAGCCCGTCCGATTCGGCGGCCGCCATGGACGCGGAATCGGTCAGGCAGATCTCGTAGGACTCGCCCGCATGCAGCCGCTCCTGACAGACGACGATATCGGCGAGATACCGTGCCCGCCCGCGGGTGAACAGCGGCGCGACGGCGGCGGTATCGGAGCGCACCTCGAGCGTCGGCGGATTCGCCCACGTAGGTAGGGATTCCAGGATCTCGCGGGTATCGCGCAACCAATCCGCACCCGCCCGAAGGGCTTCCGGCGCGGGGTCGGTGAGTGCGAGCAGATGGGTGCGCCCACCGACGTGGTCCACGACCACGATCCGATCGGCGAAGATCCACTGCGCGTCCGGTGTGGCGGCGCGATGCGCGGCATTCGCACCGCAATCGGCCTTCACCTCATAGCCCAGGTATCCGACGTACCCACAGGCGAAATCGAAAGGCAGATCAGGTAGTTCGGTATGTCTCAGGTGCAGCTGCCCGGCGAGGTAGTCGAGAATTCCGCCGGTTACGGTGCGCCGATTTCCGTCCGAGGATTCCACCGTCACCTTGTTCTCCCCGACCCGGTACCGGATCACCTCGGCCAGTGGCCCGCTCGCATCGCCGAGGAAGGAGAACCGATCCAGTCCCGGTTCGATATGTTCGCTGTCGAGCCAGAATGCGGTGGAGGAGTTGCCGTATAGCCGCAGGAACGCGGCCTCGGTATCGATCGGCCGCTCGATCACCGAATGCCGCAGCTGCCAGTAGCGCCGGGATTCGCGGAACTCGTGTCTACCCGTCAGCGGCTCGGCATCTTCGAACGGCGCGCTAATGCTCGACCGAATCCGCTGGCCCGCAGTGAGTTTCGCGAAATTGCCGAGCAATGCCGCACCGTACTCGCTGGCAATCGATTCGGGATGGAATTGCACCCCCCACTGCGGTCTGCTCCGATGCCGCACACCCATGATCACCCCGTCGGCCGCGACGGCGGTGATCTCGAGGCTGTCCGGCAATGGCCGCTGGGCGCAGAGCGAGTGGTATCGCACCGCGGTGAAACCCTCGGGCAGCCCGGCGAACAGCTCGTCGCCGTCGTGTTCGATGTGATCGAGATAGCCGTGCCGCGCGGCGGGCGCGGTGGTCACGATGCCGCCCGCCGCGACGACGATGGCCTGATGTCCGAGACAGACACCGAGCAGCGGCAGTTCCGTCTCGCGGATCACCGCGGCCGAGATGCCGATATCCCGGCCGACGTCCGGGCGGCCGGGCCCGGGGGAGATGACGACATTGTCGAAGCGCTCCAGCCGCAGGCGCGCGATATCGTCGACCTCGTCATTGCGCACGACCGTGGGTTCTTCCCCGTTCACCTCGCTGATCAGCTGATACAGGTTGTAGGTGAACGAGTCGTAATTGTCGATCAGGAGCGTGCGCATCGTGCCCCGAACCCTACGCCGCGCCGGTCGGCACCAACTGTTGTCATGCGCCTTCAGTTAGATTCGGCGCGTGGTTCCGCCCTAGTATGGCCGGAGTAGAGCGCCGAAGTGAGATTGTGAAAGCTGTAGGTCTTCATGCTCTCAGGCGATAACTGATTTGGAGAGAACATGGGTAACTCATCGGGTACGCCCAGCACCCAGCCACCCGCTGAACCGCCGGCCCGCGATGCGACTGGTGGGGCGCTTCCCGATCGGCCAGAGGTTCGGGGAGGCGGGGGAGCTGTCGACTTTGCTGTCGTCGGCAAATGGATGGATGAGCAGGGGCTGCCGGTCGGTGAGTTCGAGGCGGTGGCCGCGCTCGGCGGTGGCACGCAGAACATCATGCTGCGCTTCACGCGCGGCGGTCAGGACTATGTGCTGCGCCGCGGCCCGAAACATCTGCGCGCCAAGAGCAACGACGTCATCCGTCGCGAGGCCCGGCTGCTCGGCGCGCTCGACGGAACCGGCGTGCGTGCGCCGAAGGTGATCGCCGCCTGCCCGGACGAATCCGTCCTCGGCGCGGTGTTCTACCTGATGGAGCCCATCACCGGATTCAACCCGCAGAACGAACTGCCGGAGCTGCACGCGGGTGATCCGGAGATCCGACGGCAGATGGGCCTGTCCGCGGTGGAGGCCATCGCCCGCCTCGGTTCGCTCGACTATCAGGCGCTCGGCCTGCAGGACTACGGCAAACCGGACGGGTTCCTGGAACGTCAGGTGCCGCGCTGGCTCGGCGAACTCGAGTCCTATTCGGCCAATGCGGGTTATCCGGGTCCGGAGATTCCCGGTGTGCGGCAGGTCGGAGCGTGGCTGGATCGGAATCGGCCCGCGCAGTGGACACCCGGAATCCTGCACGGCGACTGCCACCTGGCCAACATGATGTTCTCCTACGACGGCCCGGAGGTGGCCGCGATGGTCGACTGGGAGATGTCGACCATCGGCGACCCGCTGCTCGACCTCGGCTGGCAGATCGCGACCCGTCCGGAGCCCGGTACCACGGGCGCGGCGCTGATCGGCAAGCTCGGTGGCGCCGGCGGTCTGCCGACGCCGGGGGAGATGATCGAGCACTACGGCAAGTTCTCCGATCGCGACCTGAGCAATGTCACCTGGTACACCGTGCTCGCCTGCTTCAAGCTGGGAATTGTGCTGGAGGGCACGCATGCTCGCGCATTCGCGGGGAAGGCGCCCAAGCAGGTCGGTGACTTCCTGCATGCCATCACACTCGAACTCTTCGAGCGGGCGCATCGCCTGATGGATTGAACGGTGTCTGTCGGGATCTTGCCGATAGCTGGCTGAATGTGTATCGCTGAAGATATTCGGCCAATCTAGGGTATCCGCATGTCAATCGTTCCCGACGTCAAGAACTGGACCTGGGTCCTCGAACGCTCCTGTCCCGAATGCGGATTCGACCCGGAGTCGATCGTCTACGCGGCGGTACCCGCGCTGGCTCGCGAATACGCGGGCCGTTTGTCGGCGACGCTCGGCCGTCCCGACGCCACCGCCCGCCCGGACGACTCCACCTGGTCGGTGCTCGAATATGCCGCCCATGTGCGCGATGTCTGCCGAATCTTCACCTATCGCGCGGCGATCGCGGCCCGCACCGAGGCGGTCGATCCGAAGGTTCCCGGGTTCGACGCGAAAGGCTCCGAGTCCGCCGACGGTGTTCCGGTGTTCTCGAACTGGGATCAGGATGTCACCGCCACCGTCGATCGATACGAGAAGCAGGATCCGCGCACGGTCGCCGGGGAGTTGACCGACGCGGCCGAGGCCGTCGCGCGCGCCTTCGCATCGATTCCGGAAGCCGCGCTCGGCAATCGGGCGCGGCGCAGTGACGGCTCGGTCTTCACGGTGGAATCCCTGGCCGCCTACTTCCTGCACGACCTAATCCACCATGTGCATGACGTACGCGGCTGAAGTCGGGCAATATCGGACCGTGGCGGGTTCGCGGCCGGGCAGAACTGGAACTCGTTCGGGTGCTCTGTCAATCCTTGTCGACGAATTTTCAATCGAGTACTAGAACGCGTTACAGTTTTCTCGTACTGTGGGTGCAGTCACATAGAAGCCCGTGCTTGCGAGAGGTCGACAGGAATGAAGACGAAAGGCGCGATCCTGTGGGGGATCGACCAGCCGTGGTCGGTCGAGGAGATCGAGGTCGGCGATCCGGTATCCGGTGAGGTCCAGATCCGGATGGAAACCGCCGGTATGTGCCACTCGGACCACCACATCGTGACCGGTGCGACACCGATGCCGGCCTTCCCGGTCATGGGCGGCCACGAGGGCGCGGGCGTGATCACCAAGCTCGGACCGAACTGCCCCGCCGACCTGCAGGTCGGCGACCATGTGATCCTGTCGTTCATCCCGGCCTGCGGTCGCTGTCCGGCGTGTGTGAGCGGCAATATGGCACTGTGCGATCTGGGCGCCGGCCTGCTGATGGGGCAGGCCATCAGCGACGGCACCTACCGCATCCAGGCCCGCGGTGAGAATGTCATCCCGATGTGCCTGCTCGGCACCTTCGCGCCGTATATGACGGTGCACCACACCTCGGTGGTCAAGATCGACCCGAGCATTCCGTTCGAGGTCGCCTGCCTGGTCGGCTGCGGCGTCCCCACCGGCTTCGGATCCTCCACCCACGTCGCCAAGGTCGCGCCCGGTGAGACCGTGGTGATCGCGGGCATCGGCGGTGTCGGCATGAGCGCGCTGCAGGGTGCGGTGCTCTCCGGCGCGTCCAAAGTCGTTGCCATCGACCCGAACCCGTGGAAGCGCGAGCAGGCGGAGAAGTTCGGCGCGACGCACACCTACGAGAGCATGGCCGCCGCCATCATGCCGCTGCTGGAGGCCACCGAGGGCCGGATGGCGCAGAAGGTCATCCTGACCATGGGTGAGATGCACGGCGAATACATCGAAGAGGGCCTGATCCTCACCGCCAAGGCGGGCACCCTGGTCGTCACCTCCATGGGCCGCATGGACGAGAGCGATGTCAAGCTGAACAGCTTCCTGCTGTCCATGCTGCAGAAGACCGTCAAGGGCTGCATCTTCGGCGGTGGCAACGCCCGCCAGGATGCCCCGCATCTGCTTTCGCTGTACAAGTCGGGCCAGCTGAACCTGGACGATATGGTGACCCGTCAGTACACCCTGGAGCAGATCAACGAGGGCTATCAGGACATGCTGGACGGCAAGAACATTCGCGGCATCATCAAGTACACCGAAGCCGACTGGTAATCCGTCGGATCACCGCTCGGCGAGCCTGGTCGCGACCTGCGTGATCAGCTCGTACGGAACCGGCTTGCCGAGCGGAAATTTCAGCGTCCCCCGGCCCGCCCGGTACGGCTCGACGGCTCGCTCGAATGCGGCATCGCCGTCCGGGATCGGGTAGACGCTGACGTGCTGTTTCCACCCAGCGAAATGCACGATATTGCGGCCGTTGAGCCGGAAGGTCGGAATGTCGTAGGCAATCGCCTCGGTCGCCTCGGGTAACGCGCGGTGCACCGTATGGCGAATCTCTTGCAGTACATCGCGCACGTCCTCGGGAAATCCGGCGATATACGCGTCGACCGATGCCGCCCTATCTGCCATCTGTCACCCCTCGATTTCAGGTGCGTCCGCACCGTCCGAAGAAACACCAGGCAATCCGGAGCCTACTCCCGCACTCCGGCTCTTCGATGCCGCGCACGAATTCGCGCAACGCGCACGAATGGCGGGCAAATCGGGGCGCGGCGCGCGAATTTGTGCGCGGTGTCAGGTGCAGCGGAGGAGGGCGTCGCGGAGGTTGCGGGTGCGGGCGTCGTCGAGGACGGCTAGGCCTAGGCGGTTCATGGCGTAGCCGAAGCCGAGGCCGGTTGTGGGGTCGGCGAATCCGAAGGAGCCGCCCAGGCCGGTGGTGCCGTACGCGTGGGTGTCGGAGCCGAAGCGGAACGAGCCGCGGGATTTGCGGAAGCCCAGGTGGTAGCGGGACTTGGTATGCAGCACCAGATCGTCGGCGGGCACATCGTCGGCGGCGGTGGCGGCGAGCCGATCGAGCACCGCATCGTCGATCGGCAGCGCACCGGTGCGACCAGCCGCAGCGCCGTAGGCCCTGGCCAGTGACCTGGCGTTGCCGACACCATTGGAACCCGGCATCTCCAACTCCAGTAGTTCGCGCCGGCTCGCCCGCGCCGGCGCGCCGATGCGCGGATTGGTCAGTGCCGCATGGGAAAGTCCGCGTTTGGCGAAGATCTCCGCGCCGATGCGCACCGGGATATCGCGCTCGTAGCGCAGGATGTCGGTACCCTCGGTGGCGGCCGGGGTGGCGATGCGGTCCATGCTCTGCTCGGCGGGCAGACCGATGAAGAAGTCCAGGTCGAGCGGCTTCGCGATGTCCTCGGCGAAGATCCGGCCGAGCGTGCGGTGTTCGGTATCCACGCGGCGCACGAGCTCGCCCTGGTACAGGCCGAGAGTGATGGCGTGATAACCGTGTCGGGTGCCCGGCCGCCACGCGGGCCGCTGCGCCGCGAGAATCGTTGCGAGACCGTCGAGATCGGCGATCTGCGGCAGGCGCACCACGGTATCCAGTCCGGACAGTCCGGCCTGATGATCGATCAGCTGACGCACCGTGACCGCGTCCTTGCCCTGCGCGGCGAACTCCGGCCAGAACTTCGCCACCGGCGCTTCGTAGTCGAGCAGTCCCCTCGACACCATGGTGGCGACCACGAACGCGGCCATGCCCTTGGTCGAGGAGAAGACCGGGACGATGGTGTCGCGTTCCCACGGCAGCGTCCGGTGGCGGTCACGATGGCCCGCCCACAGATCCACCACCGGGCGATCGCCCGCGTAAACGGCCACGGCGGCGCCGATTTCGCCGTGCTGGGCGAAGTTGCGGCGGAAGGCGTCGGCGACGGGGCCGAATCCGGCCGCTACATCGCCGTGGATGGCGGGCTGTGTGCTCATGGTCGGTTGATGGTACCGGCGGTACCGAATTAAATGTGCGGACGGTGCGGGCGGGCCGGGAACAGCCGTCTCGTACGCTCATTTCGTGCGTGCATTCGAGCAGATCAAGGACTGGCCGGTTCGGCATGCGGCGGTGGGTGTCGTCACCCGGGACGGGGTGCGGACGGCGGGTGCTACCGAGCGGGTATTCCCGCTTGCCTCGGTGACCAAGCCGCTGGTCGCCTATGCGGTGCTCGTCGCGGTGGAGGAGGGCGCGATCGAACTCGATCAGCCCGCCGGTCCGCCGGGGGCTACCGTTCGGCATCTGCTCGCGCACACTTCCGGCATCGCCTTCGATACCACCGAGGTGATCGCCGCGCCCGGTACGCGACGCGTTTATTCCAGCGCCGGATTCGAAATCCTCGCGGCCTTCGTCGCGGAGCAGACCGGCATCGCGTTCCCGGAGTACTTGCGCGAGGCCGTATTCGAGCCACTCGGCATGACGGCCTCGGTGCTGGCCGGTCCGGCCGGACATGCGGCCCGCTCCACCGCAGCGGATCTGGTGCGCTTCGGTGCGGAACTGCTGGATCCCCAGCTGATTTCGGCGCAGACGCACGCCGAGGCGACCACCGTCGCGTTCCCCGGACTCAACGGTGTGCTGCCGGGTTACGGATCGCAGCGTCCCAACGACTGGGGACTCGGATTCGAGATTCGCGACGCGAAATCGCCGCACTGGACCGGCGGATCGAATTCCGCAGGTACCTATGGCCATTTCGGGCAGTCCGGCACATTTTTGTGGATCGATCCCGAATTAGGGGTGGCGAGTATCGCTTTGAGCGACGAGAATTTCGGCGACTGGGCACGGGAGGCATGGCCCGTCTTTTCCGACACGGTGATCGCCGAGGTGATCCTCGCTCGGAACTCGGTTCCGAAGTAACAGGTCGGACACGCCTCCGAAGTAACATGTGTAACTCGGGGCACTCCAGTAAACTCGGGCAACGCCAGCACGACGGATCGTTGGGGAAGACGTTTCTCGTCGAAGCTGGAGGTGTCAGTGGTGCGCGCATCGAGTCAGTTCGCGGACGCGACGGCGGGTGTGGTCTATATCCACTCATCGCCGGCTGCGCTGTGCCCGCATATCGAATGGGCACTGACCTCGGCACTCGGCTCGCCCGCGAAATTGCGCTGGACCGCACAACCCGTCGACGGTCAGCTGCGTGCGACCACCGACTGGATCGGTCCGGTCGGCACCGCATCGCGAATTGCCCAATCCTTGCGGTCGTGGCCCGTGCTGCGCTTCGAGGTCACCGAGGACCCCAGCGACGGCGTCGACGGCGAACGCTACAGCTTCGTGCCGACCCTCGGCCTCTGGCACGGCTCCACCTCCGCCAACGGCGATGTCACCATCGGCGAGATGCGGCTGCGCGCCATGCTGCAGACCAACCGGGAACTCGGCAACTACACCGGCTATGACCTGGCTACCGAACTCGACCGCGTCCTGGGTACCGCCTGGGACGAGGATCTCGAGATCTACCGCTATGGCACCGAATCCGGCGCCGAGGTGACCTGGCTGCGCCGCGACGTCGGCTGATCGCGGTGGTCGTCGGGGCTTGCTCCGCAGTCGGTCGGGCGAAAGCCGCGGCGAAGTGCGCGCCGCGGCCGACGCGATAGCGCTGCGTGCCTCAGCCGATCAGGTGCTCGAGCGCGAGTTGCTGCAGTCGGACGAAACCGTAGTCCCGTTCGGCGGCCTTATCCGGGGCGAAACCGTCGTCGGCACGCAGGAACGCCTCGATCGATTCCCCGTCGTCGAGGGTGGGGCGCGCCAGGTCGAGGACGCCGGAGTAGGCCATCGCCTCCTGCACTCGGGAATCGGCGCGGTAGGCACGGGCCTTGTCGGCGAGCATCAGATAGGTCGCCATACAAGCCTTGGCCGATTCCCATACGCCGGTGAGGTGTTCGGTGCGCGAGGGCTTGTAGTCGAAATGCCGTGGTCCGGTGTAGCGCGGGCCGTCCGGATCGCCCGGGAAACCGTTTTCGAGCAGGTCGACGGTGAAGAATGCGGAGACCAGATCGCCGTGTCCGAAGACCAGATCCTGGTCGTATTTGAGACCACGCTGGCCATTGAGGTCGATATGGAACAGCTTGCCGCTCCACAAGGCCTGGGCGAGGGCATGGGTGTAGTTGAGGTTGGCCATCTGTTCGTGGCCGGTTTCCGGATTGAGTCCTACGATATCGCCGTGCTCCAATTCGGCGATGAGGGCGAGCGCATGCCCGACGGTGGGCAGGAAGATATCGCCGCGCGGCTCATTGGGCTTGGGCTCCAAGGCGATTCGCAGGTCGTATCCCTGTGACTTGATGTAGCCCGCGACCGTATCCAGGCCCTCCTTGTAGCGTTCGAACGCGGCGAAGATGTCCTTGGATCCGTCGTACTCACTGCCCTCGCGGCCGCCCCACATCACGAAGGTGGTGGCGCCGAGCTGTGCGGCCAGATCCACCGCGCGCAGGATTTTGCGCAGGCCGAAGCGGCGGATCGAGCGGTCGTTGGCGGTCAGTCCGCCGTCCTTGAAGACCGGGTGGGTGAATGTATTGGTCGTGACCATCTCGATGGTCAGACCACAGCGATCGGTCGTTTCCCGTAGGCGTGCGAGGTTGCGCTTCTTGGTCGCCTCATCGGCATCGAAGGGGAATATATCGTTGTCGTGGCAGGTGATACCCCAGACGCCGAGTTCGGCCAGGCGTTCGGCGTACTCCCACGGTGCCAGTGTCGGTCGGGTCGGCAGGCCGAACGGGTCGGTACCCGTCCAACCGACCGTCCACAGGCCGAAGGAGAACTTGTCGTCGGTGGTGGGTTCGCGGGTCACATTGCCTCCAAATGTGTCTACGACGGACCTCGACTTCCGGTGTACCCCTCGGCAAAGTACGCCGCGCCACGCCGGGATCGGGTGAGCATCGCCAGTTCGCCCCGTTGCCGTTCGAGATCGAAGGGGGACGCACCGTCGATCGAGTGCAGCAGGGTCGTCGCCCAGTAGGAGAAATGCTGTGCCTGCCACACTCGATCGAGTGCGCGGTCGGTATAGCGCCGCAACGATTCTTCCGAGCCCCTGGCGAAGTATTCGTCGATGACCTCGTGCAGTACCCGCACATCCGCGAGCGCGAGATTCAGCCCCTTCGCACCGGTCGGCGGAACGGTGTGGGCGGCATCGCCGGCCAGCAGGAGTCTGCCGTGGCGCATCGGCGCGGTGACGAACGAGCGGAACGGCAGTACCGTCTTCCCGCTGATCGGCCCCTCTTGCAGCTCGAAACCGTTGCCGTTGACGCGTTTTCGCATTTCGGCCCAGATCCGCTCGTCGTCCCAGTCTGCGGGGCGCTCGGTGGGCGCGCATTGGAAATACATGCGCTGCATCGTCGACGTGCGCTGGCTGACCAGGGCGAAGCCGTGTTCGGAGTGCGCGTAGATCAGCTCCGGATGCGACTGCGGCGCCTCGGTGAGGAAGCCGAACCAGGCAAAGGGGTATTCGCGAAACCATTCGGTGCGCAGGCCATCCGGAAAGGCGTGGCGGCAGATCGAACGGGAACCGTCCGCCCCGACGATGAGATCGGCCTCCAGCCGGGCCGGGCGGCCGTCCGCGTCGGTGAACGTGACCACCGGAGGATCGGTGCAGACCGTAGTATCCCGGACGCCATAGCGAATATCGCCGCCATCGGTCCTGCGGCGGTCGGCGAGGTCGATGAACACCTCGGTCTGCGGATACAGCCACACCGATTCGCCGACCAGTTCCCGGAAATCGATCCGATGGTTGTCACCGTCGAAGCGCAGCACCACACCGTCGTGTCGGTCGCCTTCGGTGAGCACGCGATCGGAGACGCCGGAATCCACCAGCATGCGCACCGAACCCGCCTCGAGGATGCCCGCGCGAATGGTGGTCGCGATCTGCTCATAGGTGCGGATATCGATGACGACCGATTCGATTCCGCGGCGGTGCAACAGATGCGACAGCAGCAGACCCGCCGGCCCGGCTCCGACAATGGCGACCTGTGTGCGGGTGGTCGTCATAGTGCCAAACCCTTCGAATCGCCTAGATCGGCGACGGCCGGTTCCACCGACCGCGTGTTCAGCCGGGACACCGTCGCCATCGCGAGCATGCCGATCCCCGCCACCGCGGCGAAGAAGTAGAAGCCCCACGGATACGCGGATCCGGCGACCACGAGCCAGCCGGTGATGGTCGGACCGAAGATCGCGCCCAGCCGCCCTACACCCGCGGTCAGGCCGAGCGCGGTGGCCCGCACCTCGGCCGGATATGCCTGCGTGACATAGGCATAGATGAGTACCTGGGCCGAGAACACGAAGATGCCGGTGACCAGTACCAGCGCATCGAGCAGCAGGGTGCTCGACACCTTGATGCTCAGGAGGGCCAGCAGTACGGCGGCGGCCGCGAACCATACGAGGGCAGTCGGCTTGGTGCCGCGGCGGTCCGCGAGGGTCCCGGCGATGAGCAGCCCGATGACCGCCCCGACATTCAGTACCAGCAGCAATGTCAACGAGGTCGACATGTTGTAGCCGGCGTCGCGCATCAGCTTCGGCAACCAGGTGTTGAGTCCGTAGACCAGCAGCAGACCCATGAAAGAGCCGACCCACACCCCGAGCGTCGTGCGCAGATAGCGCGGTGCGAGGACCACGGTAGGCCGGTTCCGTTCGGGCGTGGCCTGGGCGGCCAGATACGCCTGCGATTCGGGCAGTTTGGCCCAGATCAGCGGCAGCAGCAGGAATCCGCCGATGCCGCCGAGGTAGAACAGCGGCTGCCAGTGCGGCACGAGCTGCAGCGCGAGGAGCGAGCTGATCACCGCGCCGGTGTGATAGCCGGTCATGGTGATGGTGCTGGCGAAGGCCCGGCGGGTGGCTGGTACCTGTTCGGCCATGAAGGTCAGCGCCGTCGGCAGACACGCACCGAGCCCGATCCCGGCCAACAGGCGGAATACGCCGAAAACGGTGACGGATCCGGCCGCCGGGACGGCCGCGGTGAACGCCGAGAACAAGGCAATCGAGACGAGCAGCACTTTGCGACGTCCGTAGCGGTCGGCCAGCGGCGCACCCGCCGCGCCGATGGCGACACCGACCAGCGAGATCGTCGCGGCGAAAGTCGCACCGGCGGCGGTGAATCCGATGTGGTGGTGCTCGATGAGGGTGGGAATGACGGCACCGAGCACGACCAGGTCGTAGCCCTCGAGCAGGACGATGAGCCAGCACAGTACGGCCGACCACGACGACAGCTTGTTCATGATGATTCGTTTCTGCAGATTCGGGCCGGTCATAGCGGGCCCTGATTGTGATGGCTCTCACGCTAGGATGACCGGTAATCAGAAATCCAATTGATATTTTTCTCGATCCACATAGGGGAGATCTATGGCCGCCGAGTTCGATCTGAACCTGGTGCGCACATTCGTGCTGCTGTACGAGACCAGGAGTGTCACCGCCGCCGCCGATCTGCTCGGGGTAACCCAGCCGACGGTCAGCTACGGGCTCGGCAAGTTGCGGCGGCGGCTGCGCGATGAACTTTTCGTGCGCGGCCCGGGTGGTCTGGTGCCGAGTGCGGAGGCCGAGCGGCTGTATCCACCGCTGCGTGCGGCCATCGCCGGTGTCGAGGAGACACTCGGCGCCACAACCGAATTCGACCCGAGCCGACCGGCCCGCTTCGCACTCGGACTCTCCGATCTCGGCGAGGTTACGGTGCTGCCGCTGGTGCTCGCGGAACTGGCCGTCCGGGCACCGCAGGTAACCCTGCAGGTCGAGGCCTTCGATGTCGATACCGCGACCGATCGACTGGCCCGCGGCGAGGTCGACGCGATCGTGGCCAGTCCGGTCCTCGACTCACCCCGGCTGACGCGGACGCCACTGTTCACCGAGGGCTATGCGGGGCTGGTCGCGGCGCGGCACCCCCGGCTCCGCGGTGCCGCGCCCACCCACGCCGAACTGGACGGTGAGCGGCATATCGTCGTCGAGGGGGTGACGGGCCACCCCGGGCCACGCAAGGCGCTGCGCGCACACCAGCTCGAGGAGCGGGTTGCCGTGCGCGTCACCCGCTTCGCCACCCTGCCCTATGTGGTGCAGGACAGTGAGCTGGTCGCCATCGTGCCCGAACGGGTGGCGCACGCATTGGCGCGTACCCATCCGGTGCGCGTATTCACCCTGCCGTGGTCGATCGAGCCGGTGGAGGTTGCGGCGTATACCCGGCGCGCACCCGGTCGGGCGGCGGCTCAGCGGTGGTTTCTGGACGTGCTTCGGGCGGCGCTGGAGAAGCTGCCGACGGTCAGCCCAGTCGGGTGATCGGCTTGGCGGCGGTGAGATCCGCTTCGATCCGGTGGGCGGCGGTTTGCAGGCGCGGAATCAGTTCGGCCCGAATGGATTCGATGCTGCGGCGGGAGGCATGGGTCGAGATGTTGATCGCGGCGATCACACCCGACCGATCGCGGATGGGCGCCGCGACCGACCGCAGACCTTCCTCCAATTCCTGGTCGACGATGGAATAGCCCTGTGCGCGAACCTTTTCCAGGGCGGCGCGCAAGGCGTCCCGATCGGTGATGGTGTTGCCGGTCAGCCGGGCCAGTGGCGTGCGTGTCAGATAGGCGTCGAGTTCGGTCGCCGAGAGTCCGGCCAACAGGACATGGCCCATGGAGGTGGCGTAGGCCGGAAAACGGGTGCCGATATTGATGCTGACGGTCATGATCCGGGATGCGGCCACCCGGGCGACGTAGACGACATCCGGACCGTCGAGCACCGATACCGAACTGGATTCGCGCACATCGGCGCAGAGCTGTTCGAGGTGCGGCTGCGCCACCTCGGACAGGCTCATGCTGGACAGATACGAATAGCCCAGTTCGAGCACCTTGGCGGTGAGCGAGAAGCGTTTGCCGTCGGTGCGGACATAGCCGAGATCGGCGAGGGTCAACAGAAACCGGCGCGCCGCGGCGCGGGTGAGTCCGGTCAGGCGCGCGACATCGGAGAGCGTCAGCTGCTGGTTCTCGGCGTCGAATGCCTTGATGACCGCGAGGCCGCGTTCGAGCGACTGCACGTAATGGGTGCCGCGCTGGTCGTCGTCGGTACCGCCGGTCGTCATCGTCGTCCTCCTCGACAGGGTGCTACAGGGCGGTGTCGTCCCCGAGTTCGGCCAGTACCTGCTGCCCGATCGCGAAGGCCGCATTGGCCGCCGGAACGCCCGCATAGGCACCAGTGTGCAGCAGGACTTCGGCGATCTCGGCGGCGGTGAGACCGTTGGTGATCGCGGCGCGCACATGCATCGCAATCTCCTCGTGCCGCCCGAGGGCGGTGAGCACCGCAAGGGTAACGCAGCTGCGGGTGCGCCGGTCCAGGCCCTCGCGGGTCCAGATCGAGCCCCACACCGACTCGGTGATGTATTCCTGGAACGGCCTGGTGAACTCGGTGGTCCTGGCGACGGCGCGATCGACGTGATCGTCGCCCAGCACTTCGCGCCGGACGGCCATGCCGCGCTCCGCTCGTTCGGCTGTTGTTCGCTCGCTACGCTCGTTCATGAGTTCTCCTTCAAGTGCGCGAGAATCAGATCGTTGACCGCCTCCGGTGCTTCGGCGCTGGCCAGATGGGCGCCGGGGCCGACGACTTCGAGGCGGGCGTGCGGGACCGTGCGCGCAATGCGCTGTCCGTGCTCGGGTGGGGTGGCCGGATCCTGGGCACCGGCGATCACGAGTGTGCTTGCGGTGATCGATGACAGCCGGTCGGCGATATTCATCGTTTCGATTGCCGCGCAACAGGATGCGTAGCCATCGGGGGCGGTGGCCGCGACCATGTCCTCGTAGTAGCGGATGCGGTCGGGATGGTCCGCGCGCCACTGCGGGGTGAACCAGCGCTGTACGACGGCATGGGAAACCGCCTGTGTCCCTTCGGCTCTGACCAGCGCGGCCCGCTCGGCCCAGCCGCTGGGCGGGCCGAGTTCGGCGGAGGTGCAGCACAGCGTGAGTGTGCGCAGCCGGTCCGGTGCGTGCGCACCGAGCCACATGCCGACCATGCCGCCGAGCGACAGCCCGACGAAATGGGCGCGCCCGATGCCGAATCGGTCGAGCAGCGCGATCACATCGGAGCCGAGGTCCGTCAGTGTGTAAGGGCCAGGGGGAACCGGGGATGTGCCGTGACCACGGTGGTCATACCGCAGCACTCGGTACCCGGCGGCGGTCAAAGCGGTGACCTGCGGATCCCACATCCGCACGTCACTGCCCAGTGATCCGCTCAGCACGACAGGTTCGCCGTCGTCCGGACCGGTCACGAGGCAGTTCACGTCGATGGCG
>NZ_JBFAWD010000015.1:197720-223765 GCF_040680135.1 Nocardia sp. NPDC052112
AGTTCACGATCGCTGCTGCTGAAGCGGCAGGCGGCGAGCTTGCGTCGGCATGACCGGTCTGCCGTCGTCGGATCGGCCATGAGGTGGTTCACGTCGATGGCGTTCACGATCGCTGCTGCTGAAGCGGCAGGCGGCGAGCTTGCGTCGGCATGACCGGTCTGCCGTCGTCGGATCGGCCATGAGGTGGTTCACGTCGCTGGCGTTCACGATCGCTGCTGCTGAAGCGGCAGGCGGCCAGTCTGCGTCGGCACGACCAGTTCGCGATGATCGGGTACCGTCCGGCAGGCAGTGCACCTCGACCTCGGTCATGCCTGCGTCTCATCGGCGCTCGGCGCATTCATGGCCTGGCCGACTATTGATCGTTCGATCATGACCTGTTCCGCCAATCGTCGAGTGCCCGTTCGATGAATTCGTGTGCCGACCCGAGGTACTGCGCCGGATCGAGCAGGCTGTCGATCACCTGTCGGTCCAGGTACTTCCCGACGACCGGATCGGCGGCGAGCAGATCGGCGAGCGGGCCCGCACCGGCGAGGGCGGCCTGGCAGCACTGCGTGACGGCATCGCCCGCCGTATGCCTGCCGACTTCGCCGTCGGATGTCGAAACCAATTCGGTCACCACATTTTCCGCGAGCACGAGGCCGCCGGTGCGGTCGAGGTTGGCTCGCATCCGCTCGGGGTCGACTCGAAGTCGTTCCAGGCTGACGCGCAGCCAATGCACCGCGGAACCGGTGGTGCGCAGCAATTCGACGTACGGCCGCCATTCCGCATGCCACGAGCCCGCCGCGCGCTGATGTTCGTGGGCGGCCGCGCCGAGCAGTGCGGCGACCAAACCCGGTGCCTGCCCGGCGGATCCGGCGGCCAGGACGGCGCCGACCGGATTGCGTTTGTGCGGCATGGTCGAGGACCCGCCCGTGCCCGCCGGGCCCTCCTCGTGGACCTCCGCCACCTCGGTCTGCGCCAGCAGCGTGATATCGCGGGCGATCTTGGCCACCGCCGCGCAGGTCTGCCCGAGCGCCCCGGCGATCTCGGCGATGCGGCCGCGTTCGGTATGCCACGGCAGGGCCGGTTCGGCCAATCCGAGGTGCCGCGCGAGTCCACTGAGAACAGCGATCCCGTTGTCGCCCAGGGACGCCAGCGTGCCGACCGCCCCGCCGAACTGCACCGCCGAGCGGTGCCGCCGGATGTCGTCGAGCCGATCCAGGGCCGCGGCCAGACCGCCGAGCCAGCCTGCCGTAGTGAGGCCGAAGGTGATCGGCGGGCCCTGCTGGAGCAGGCTGCGCCCGGCCAGCAAGGTGTCGGCGTGGATCTCGGTGAGCTGCGCCAGCCGTGCGGCGCAGGCGCGCAAGTCGTCACCGAGGACGGTGAGCGCCCGGTGCGTCACCAGCATGGCGGCGGTATCGCAGACGTCCTGGCTGGTCGCCCCTAGGTGTACGTATCCGGCCGCGCCGCCCGCGACACGCGCCGTGAGCGCCCGCACCAGCGGCCCGGCCGGATTACCGATGCCGACCGCCTGCGCGCCGAGCTCGGCGATATCGTAATCGTCTGCCTCGCAACAGCTTCGGATCGCGGCCGCGGCCTCGGGTGGAATGACTCCGGCCGCGGCCGATGCGGCCGCCAGCGCGCCTTCGAAGTCGAGCATGGCCTGTACCCACGCTCGGTCGCCGACCTGCGCCGCGACCGGACCGGCCGCGAGCACACCGTCGAACAGTCCGTCAGACATCGAAGAACACCGTCTCGTGCGCACCCTGGAGGTACACATCGAAAACGTAGCCATCGGGTCCGTTCGCGGCGATCAAGGTACCGCGACGCTCCGGTGGCACCGCGGCGAGCACCGGATCGGTCGCGTGCTGGTCGGCGTGCTCGGGGAAGTAGACGCGCGTGACCACTCGGTGCAGCAGACCTCGGGCGAATACGGACACATCGATATGCGGGGCCTGCCCATCGCCGAGCGGGCCGGGAACCACGGTGTAGACCGCGAATTCGCCCGCCAGGGTGTCGCTGCGGGCGAAGCCGCGGAAATGTTCGGCGACACCGCGACCGTCATCCGGATGCGCGATATGCCCGTTCGCGTCGGCCTGCCAGATCTCGACCATGGCGTCATCGATCGGCTCGCCGACACCGTCGAACACCCGGCCGCGAAGCCAGGCGGCGCCGGGCGTGCCGAGCGGCACGGCGTACGGGCCGTCGTCCCAGGTGAGCCCGATGTGCAGATAGGGGCCGACGGTCTGTGAAGGCGTGGTGGGCAGATTACTCATCGTCCTCGTCGTCCTCGAAAGGCGTGGCATCGCTGCCACGCAATACGATGTCGAACTCGAAGGCCAGCGCGTGCTCGGGTTCACTGCGCTCGAGATCGAAGCGGCTGATCAGCAGTGGGCGAGCGGCCTCGGGCACCGAGTTGAAGATGGGGTCCTGGCCGAACAACGGATCGTCCGGAAAATACATCTGGGTGACCAGCCGCTGGGTGAAGGCGCGCCCGAACAGCGAGAAGTGGATGTGCGCGGGCCGCCAGGCATTGTGGTGGTTGCGCCACGGGTAGGCGCCGGGCTTGATCGTGGTGAACTCGTAGCGGCCCGCGCCGTCGGTGATGGTGCGCCCGACGCCGTCGAAATTGGGATCCAGCGGACTGTTCCACCGGTCGCGGTCGTGGCGGTACCGGCCACCGGCATTGGCCTGCCAGATTTCGATCAGGGAGTTCGGGATCGGCTTGCCGTCACCGTCGAGCAGGCGGCCGTACACGATGATGCGCTGTCCGAGCGGTTCGGCACGGTGCTGCGCGGTCAGGTCGTTATCGGTATCGGCGAGCCGGTCGGCGCCGAGCACCGGGCCGGTGAGTTCGGTCAGTCGCTGCGGCAGCAGCACCAGCGGCTGTTTCGGATGACGCAGACCGGTGGATTTGTAGCCCGGGTAGTCCAGCGGCGGGTGGGTGTCCGCCTTGTCCTTTCGATAGCCTTGCGGCGCATGGGTTTTCATGATGTCGCCTCCAGAACAACGGCCAGTCCCTGGCCGACGCCGATACATAATGCGGCCAGTCCCCACCGGCGGCCGCCGCGCCGCATTTCGCGGGCGAGTTGGTTGATGACGCGGCCGCCGGATGCGCCGAGCGGGTGCCCGATCGCGATCGCGCCACCGTTGACATTGACGATGTCGGGGTCCACTTCCGGCCAATCGGCAAGGCAGGCAAGCGATTGCGCGGCGAAGGCCTCGTTCAATTCGACCACACCGAGATCGCCCCAGCCGATTCCCGCGCGCCGCAGGGCGATTCGCGCCGCTTCGACCGGACCGATGCCGAAGATATCCGGATCGACACCGGCCGCACCGCGTCCCGCGATCCGGGCCAGGGGGGTGCGGCCGAGTCGATCTGCCATGGTTTCGTCGCCGAGCAGCAGTGCGCAGGCGCCGTCGTTGAGAGGTGAGGCATTTCCGGCGGTGACGGTGCCATCCGGCCGGAACGACGGCTTCAATCCCGCCAACCGCTCGACGGTCGTCTGCGCCCGCAGCGACTCGTCGCGTGCCAGCTCGGTACCGGGGACGGCGACGACATGATCGTCGTAGAAGCCGTTGTCCCAGGCCTTGGCGGTGAGCTGATGGCTGCGCGCGGCGAATTCGTCCTGTGCCGCCCGCTCGATGCCATAACGACCCGCCAGGATTTCGGTGCTCTCGCCCAAGGACACCGTCCACTGCGCGGACATTGCCGGATTCACCAGCCGCCAGCCGAGTGTCGTGGAATGCAGCGTCTCATTGCCGACAGGAAATGCCTTGGCGGGCTTGGGCACAACCATGGGTGCACGGCTCATCGATTCGACGCCGCCGACGACAACCGTTGCCGCGTCACCGGTTTCGATCATCCGGGCGGCCTGCACGGCGGCGTCCATGCTCGACCCGCACAGCCGGTTCACGGTCGTGCCGGGCACCGAGGTGGGCCAATCCGCCAGCAGTGCTGCCATGCGTGCCACATTGCGATTATCCTCGCCCGCCTGGTTGGCCGCCCCGAAGACGACCTCGTCCACCGTCGCCGGGTCCAGATCGTTGCGGTCCGCGAGCGACCGCAGCACAACGGCGGCGAGGTCATCGGGCCGGACGCCGCTCAGCGCCCCGCCGTACCTGCCGAACGGGGTGCGAATACCGTCGTAGAGAAATGCGCTGGTCATGTGGCGGCTTTCAGCGCTCGCAGGGTGGCGAGTTCCGAGGCCGTCGGCGGCTCGCCGATTGCGAGATCCGGCGCGACCCGTAGCTGCCAGCCGGTGGCAGCGCGGACCTGTTCGACGCCGACTCCCGGATGGACCGCGACGAGGATCAACTCGCCGCTGTCGTCGGGCCGCATCACCCCGAGGTCGGTGATCACCAGCGTCGGGCCCGCGCCGCGCAGGCCGAGCCGGGCGCGCTCGCCGTTGCCACGACCGTGCCCGAACGAGGTGATGAAGTCGACTTTCTCGACGAAGGAGCGCCGCGACTGGCGCATGACGACGAATACCTCGCCACAGGAGGCGGCAATCTCGGGCGCGCCACCGGCTCCGGGCAGGCGGACCTCGGGATGGGTGTAGTCGCCGCCGATGACAGTGGTGTTGATATTGCCGTACTTGTCGAGCTGCGCGGCGCCGAGGAATCCGATGTCGATCCGACCCGGCTGCAGCCAGTAGTTGAATATCTCCGGCACGCTGATCACCGCGTCGGCGGTCTCGGCGAGCACGCCGTCACCGATGGAGGCGGGTAGCCGGTCCGGCTTCGACCCCAATGTCCCCGATTCGTAGATCAGGACCAGATCTGGTGCGTGGGCATTGCGTGCGAGATTGGCGGCCGTCGACGGCAGCCCGATTCCGACGAAGCACCGCTGGCCCGCACCGAGTGCCCTGGCGGCGGCGATCGTCATCATCTCGTCGGCGGTATATGCCATTTCCATTGTCGTGGTCGAGGTTTCGGCGATGGTCATACTGTCTCCGTGGTGCCGGTGTACACATGTTCGTCGAGCCAGCGGGTGAAGGTGTCGCGATCACGGCTGATCGCGTCCCACGCTTCGTAATAGGCGTTGTCGCGTTCGGAGTAGCCCTGTGCGTAGGACGGATGTGCGCCGCCGGGTACTTCGGCGACCGCGGTCACCGCCCACGCGGGCAGCACGATCGCACCGGGGACCGGGGTCAGTTCGTCGACGATTTCCTCGACCGTGACCAGGCTGCGCCGTGCGGCGAGCACCGCCTCCTTCTGCACCCCCAAAAGTCCCCACAGCTGCACATTTCCGGTGCGGTCGGCGCGCTGGGCATGGATGACCGTGACATCCGGGTTGATCGCCGGAACCGCGGTGAGCCGCTCGCCGGTGAACGGGCAGGTGATCGGTTTGATGGTGTCGGTGACCGTCGGCAGATCGGTGCCGACGTATCCGCGCAACACGGCGAACGGCAATCCGGACGCCCCAGCGACATAGCGATTCGCCATCCCCGCGTGGCTGTGCTCCTCGATATCCAAGGCCGCGGGCCAGGCCTGCTGTACCGCGTCGCGGAACCGGTGCAGCGAGCCGACGCCGGGGTTGCCGCCCCAGGAAAAGATCAACTTGCGCGCGCAACCGGCCCCGATCAGCTGGTCGTAGACGATGTCCGGGGTCATCCGCACCAGCGTCAGATCCCGCTTGCGCTGGCGGATGATCTCCTGTCCGGCAGCCACCGGAATCAGATGTGTGAACCCCTCCAGCGCGACCATATCGCCGTCGCGCACGAGTTCGCCGACCGCGTCGACCAAGGACGCAATCCTGGCCATATCACTCCTTGTGCTAAATAGTGGGAAACCGGCCGCTCATCCGAGCCGAATCCAGCATTTGCCGGGGGTGGAGCGCACCGAGGCGAAGGCCCGATCGGTGTCGTCGAGCGCGAATTCGGCCTGTAGCACTCGACTCGGCGCGATCGCTTCGGAATCGAGCAGCGCCGTCGTGTCGGCGAAATCGCTCGGGTGGTCGTAGATCAGTGAGCCGATCAGTCGTAGCTGGCGATAGACGAGGTCGAAGCTCGACAACGCCAGCGGTTCAGCATTGAGACCGATGAGCACCGCGGTACCGCCTGCGATGAGCCGACCCAATGCCGGGGGGAGTGCGGCGGGCACGCCGGATGTCTCGAAGAGATAGTCGAATCCGGATGCCGATTCGTCGGCGGTGACCGCGCCGAGGGATTCGGCGAGCGCGCGCCGGCCCTCGTGTGGCTCGATGACCGCGGGTTTGATTCCGGCGGCGACCAGCAGCTCGCACAGGAACAGGCCCTGTGAACCCGTCCCGACCACCAGGCAGCTGTCACCGGCCGTGATACCCGAACGCCGGATGGCGGCGCGGGCGACGGTCAGCGGTTCGGTGCAAACCAACTCTTCGAGCGGTACACCTGCCGCGACCGGAAAGGCGAATTCGGCTGGTACGGCGACCAATTCGGCGATGACGCCGGGGGAGTTGATGCCGAGGATGATCCGGTTCGGGCAGGCGGAGGTGAAGCCGGAACGACAAGCCGCGCACGTCATACAGCAGTAATTGGGCTCGATCGCGACGTGCTGGCCGATCCGTTCCGCGGCTATCTCGGTGCCGACGGCCACGATCTCGCCGACGCCTTCGTGGCCGACGATCCACGGCAGCTCGGGCACTTGCCGATGGCCGTGGTAGACGGACAGATCGGAGCCACACAGGCCGACGCCGAGCATGCGCACCAGGACATCGCCCGGCCCGCAGACCGGTTCCGGCAGCTCCGCGATCGCGATCCGCTCGGGCGCAACCAAGGTAGCCGCCTTCATCATGCCTCCTGTTGTGCGCTATACGTACATCTGGTTGATATGCGAACATCTTAAGACGAATCCGGCGGTGACTCAAGTCCCATCTATTGATCGATGACATGGTGGAAGCCGTCTGTTGCGGGCATTTCCCCAGCAAAAGGGACTTGTTGACAGTGACTCGCATCACCTCTACTCTGATTTCACATTACGCACACGTGTTCGCAATGCGAACAGATTAGCTCGAGGAACCACCGTGCCTGCATCGACGCGATATCCGAGGACCGCTCGGCGATCCATCGCCACCGTGTGCCTGTCCGGAACCCTCGAGGACAAACTCACAGCGGCCGCCGCCGCGGGCTTCGACGGCATCGAACTGTTCGAAAACGATCTGATCGCCAGCCAACTCGGCCCGGAGCAGGTGCGGGAACGCTGTGCCGCGCTCGGTCTGTCGATCGACCTCTATCAGCCGTTCCGTGACTTCGAGGGCGCACCGTCGGACGCATTCGAGGCGAATCTGCGGCGCGCGGAACATAAATTCGATGTGATGGCGGCGCTCGGCGTCGACCTGGTTCTGGTGTGCTCCTCGGTCGCGCCGGACACGATCGATGACGATGATCTCGCCGCCGATCAGCTGCGCGTGTTGGCGGAGCGCGCGAGCGAACGCGGTTTCCGCATCGCCTACGAAGCCCTCGCTTGGGGTGCGCATGTCAGCACGTGGGACCATTCGTGGCGCATTGTGCAGCAGGTCGGTCATCCGGCGCTGGGATTGTGCCTGGACAGCTTCCATATCCTTTCGCGCGCAAGCGATCCCGCGGGTATCGCCGAGGTGCCGGGGGAGAAGCTGTTCTTCCTGCAACTCGCCGACGCACCGCACCTGACCATGGACGTGCTGCAGTGGAGCCGCCACTACCGGCTGTTTCCCGGCCAAGGGGCCTTCGATCTGCCCACCTTCCTCGGCTATGTCCTCGATGCCGGATACGCGGGGCCGCTATCGCTCGAAGTATTCAATGATGTATTTCGCCAAGCTGATCCGGCCCGTACCGCCCGCGACGCGATGCGGTCGCTGCGGTGGCTACAGGAGCAATACGGTGGCGATGCGGCCGACACCGCCGTGCCAGCCCTGCACGGCCACGCCTTTACCGAACTCGCTGTCGGCAGCGTGGCCGCCGCGCGAATCGGGGAAACGCTGTCCGCCATGGGTTTCACCCGCACCGGACAGCATCGGACCAAACCGGTTCAGTTGTGGCAGCAGGGCCGTGCGCGAGTCCTGTTGAACAGCACCGTCACCGCACACCATCATGCGGATCTGGCCGAGATCAGCGCATTCGCCGTGGAGAGCGGCGACCCGGCTCGCTCGGCCGCACGCGCCGAGGCGATGTTGGCTCCGATCCTGCCGCGCGAATACGGTCCGGCCGAGGCCGATCTCGCCGCCGTCGCCGCGCCCGACGGCTCCTCGGTCTTCTTCTGCCGCACCACCTCCGACGGCTGGCTCGGCGACTTCGACCCCACCGCAACGGCATCGGTGACCGCGGACGTGGCCGCGACCGCCGTAACCGGGATCGACCATATCGCCCTGGCGCAGCCCTTCGACTACTTCGACGAGGCTTCGCTGTTCTACCGCGCCGCCCTCGGTCTGCACGCGCACCACGACACCGAATTCGCCGCACCCTACGGACTGGTCCGCGACCGCGCCGTCGGCAATGACGACCAGACCGTGCGCATCGTGCTCAGCACCACCCTGCTGCGCCGCGGAAGCTGGGCGCCGGGCGTCTCGGATCCCCAGCACGTCGCCTTCGACACCGACGACATCTTCGCCACCGCCGAAGAACTGCGCCGACGCGGCGCTCCGGTGCTGACCATTCCGGCCAACTACTACGCCGACCTCGACGCTCGAATTGCTCTTCCCGCAGACCGACTCGACCGTATGCGGCGGCTCGGCATCATGTACGACCGCGACGAACACGGTGAGTTCTACCACCTCTATACCGAAATCCTCGGCAGCCGAGTGTTTTTCGAGGTGGTTCAGCGGGTGCGCGGATACGCCGGCTGCGGCGCGGTCAATGCGCCGGTTCGCATGAGCGCGCATCGCGCGCGCCGCCTCGCAAACCACTGACCTCTCCCTGAATCCGATGGACCGAGAAAAGAATTGCGGCGCCGCTGCCGTGTCGAAGGAGAAGTAAGTTGAACACCCCGACGCCCTCGCAACCGACGAATGTGCGCAAGTCACCACGGAAGGCCGCCGCCAGCGGCTGGATCGGCGGTGCGCTCGAGTACTACGACTTCTTCATCTACGCGCAGGCCGCGGCGCTGGTCTTCCCGTCGATCTTCTTTCCCAAGGGCAATCCATCCGTTGCCATCCTGGCGTCGCTGGCGACCTTCGGGGTCGGCTATGTCGCCCGGCCGCTGGGTGCATTCGTGCTCGGACACTGGGGTGACCGGCACGGCCGCAAGAACGTGCTGGTGCTGTGCATGATGGCCATGGGAATATCCACCTTCCTGGTGGCACTGCTGCCCACCTATCACAGCGTCGGCTATCTGGCTCCGGTGCTCCTGGTGGTGTTGCGGTTGATCCAGGGCTTCGCCGTCGGCGGCGAAATGTCGGGTGCCAGTGCCATGATCGTCGAGCACGCCCCGTTCGGGCGCCGCGGATTCTTCGCCAGCTTCGCGTTGCAAGGTGTGCAGGCCGGTCAAATCCTCGCCGCCGCGGCGTTTTTGCCGATGTCGGCGCTACTGCCCGATGACGCGTTCCAGTCCTGGGGTTGGCGAATTCCGTTCCTGCTCAGCGTCGTTGTGCTGTTCGCCGGGTATCTGATCCGACGCCGGGCCGACGAAACCCCCGCATTCCAGGCCGAGCAGGCACAGCAGGAGGTCGTCGCCTCGCCGATTGTGCAGGTCGTGCGGGAGAACGGGTCGAATATGCTGCGCGTGATCTGCATGGCGCTGATGAACGCCATTCCGACGGCTACGACCATCTTCGGCGCCACTTACGCCACCAACCACAGCTATGGGATCGGCATCGGCAAGACGACGTTTCTGTGGATTTCCGTGCTCGGCAATGTCGTCGCGGTCCTGCTGATTCCGTTCGTCGGGAGCCTCAGCGACCGAATCGGCCGTCGACCCTGCATCATCGTCGGCTCGCTCGGTTCGGGCGTCCTGTCGTTCGCCTATCTGGCCGCCATCGCGCACGGCAGCGTCGCCCTGACATTCGTCCTCGCCATCCTGATGTGGGGCGTCGTCTACCAGGGCTACAACGCCGTCTTCCCGGCGTTCTATCAGGAAATGTTTCCCACGCGCACCCGTGTCACCGGCTTCGCGGTCTCGCAGAACATCGGTACGGCCATTACCGCCTTCCTGCCCACCGTCTACGCGATCGTCGCGCCGCCCGAATCGAACGTTCCGCTCATCGTCGGCGCCTTCACCTTCGGCTGTGCCGTGATCGCCGCGGTGGCCGCATTCTCCGCGCGCGAGACATTCCGCATCCCGCTCGAGGATCTCGGTGCCCCGGATGCCGCCCCGATGTCGCGCGAGGACTACTCGCGCCTGCGTGCCGAGGCGATCGCGGCGTAAGGATGTGCGGTGCCGGGCCGGTCAGGCGGCGTACAGGCCGACCAAGGTACCGCTCGCGATGACGTGGTCCGTGATGGCCGATCGGACCACGTCGGCCGTGGTGTCCGGGGTGAATCCGGGCGACTGGTCCAGGGCGTAGAGGCGGAAGAAGTACCGGTGCGGTTCGTCGCCGACCGGCGGTCGCGGACCGCTCCAGCCGATTTCACCGAAGTCATTGGGACCCTCGACGGCCCGGGGCGGCGTCGCCTCCGCCCGGATGCCGGTCGTGGTCGGCGCGATGCCGGTCATCAGCCAGTGGGTGAACGGTCGGCCGGGTGCGTCCTCGTCCTCGCACAGCAGGACGAGTTCTGCGGCGTCGTCGGGGATACCACTCCACTCCAGCGGCGGGGCCACATTGCCGCCGTCGTAGGAGTAGCGGTCCGGAATTGTCGAGTGGTCGGTGAAGGCGGCACTGTGCAGATCCGCGCGTACCGGCGTCCGTTGCACGTCGTTTTGGTGGCTGGTGGTGTTGGGCATCGTTTCCTCCGGTCGACGGGCTTGCTGGTGCGAAGCTGTCCGGCGATCCGAGGTCTGCGCTGTTACCTCGTACTCGCCGAGCAGCGTCACTCTGCGGATTGCCACTGGACCGTCCGCTAAACCGCGGCTACCCGGACTCCTGCCTCGTGCTCCGGGCTCGACCCTCCGACGGGCACCGTGTGCGGCGCCATGGCGAGCATCGCGTAGCCGACCAAGGCCGCGTGCGGCAAAGCCGCCTGATGTTGTTCGGCCGCTCACGTCGAGGCGGAGATCCGCCACAGCCGAGCGTCGGCATCGGTTCATCCGTGGCCGAGTCGACGTGCGCCAATGCGCTCGACAAAGCATTTCGGCGCGACATCGACGGCGCATGATGGGGTTCGTAGGCACTCGCGATTCGTCCGACAGCGAGGTTGCTCAACTTTGATGATGATTTCGTCATATTTGACAAACGCAGTCAAACATGGATGAGCATCATTCTGATGTTTCCATCATTTCCTCTTGACAGAGCATGTGCTCGTGACTGATGATTTCATCAACAACGTCGTGGAGGTAGCTGTGACAAGCATCGACAAGGGGGTCGGCGCCGGGCGGGCGGTCCGGGTCGGCAAGCGCGAGATCTTCTGCAGCGAGGTCGGATCCGGTCCGGCGGTGCTGCTGCTGCACGGTGGCGGACCGGGTGCGACCGGGCTGTCGAACTACTCGCGCAATATCGAGGCGCTGGCGCGGCGGTTTCGCGTGATCGTGCCGGATATGCCGGGCTACGGGCGTTCCTCGAAGTTTGTCGACCAGTCCGACCCGTTCGGCGACCTCGCGCGGGCGGTCGGGGGTCTGCTGGACGAACTCGGCGTGGACTCGGCGCATCTGGTCGGCAACTCCTATGGCGGTGCCGCGGCACTGCGGTTGGCGATGGACCGGCCGGAAAAGGTCGGCCGCATGATCCTGATGGGGCCCGGCGGTATCGGTTCCACGCGCGCGCTGCCGACCAAGGGCCTGCAGGAGTTGCTCGCCTACTATCCGGGCAGCGGACCGAGCCGGGAGAAGATCACCCGGTTCATCCGCGAATACCTGGTGTTCGACGGAGCCGCGGTGCCCGACGAACTCATCGAGCAGCGTTTTCAGGCCAGCATCGATCCCGAGGTGATCGCGCATCCGCCGCTGCGCAGGCCATCGGGGCCGTTGGCCCTGCGGACGCTGTGGCGGATGGATTTCACCCGGGATTCGCGGCTGCGCGAAGTGGTCCATCCGACCCTGGTGATCTGGGGCACCGATGACAAGGTCAACCGTCCCGAGGGTGGTCGGATGCTGGTCGAGGCCATGCCCAACTGCGATCTGTATCTGGCGGCCAATACCGGGCACTGGGTGCAGTGGGAACGCGCCGAGCTGTTCAACGCAATGGCCACGGCATTTCTCGAGGGATAGCGGTGAACGAATTTCTGCGCCCCAACACCGATGCCTCGGTGTTCGGCTCGGTGCATCTGGGATATGTTGCGGTGCAATCTAATCGGCTGCCGGAATGGCGTCGCTTCGGTGGTGAGGCGATCGGCATGCACGTGGACCAGGTCGACCGCAATGCGCTGCGCCTGCGTCTGGACGAGCGCGCCTGTCGATTCCTCGTCCAGCGTGGTCCTGCCGAGGATGTCACCGCATTGGGCTGGCACATCGATGATCACGAAACCTTCGACCGCATTATCGCCCGGGTGACCGATCGCGGTGTCCCGGTCGTCGAGGGCACCCCGGAAGAGACGGCGCTGCGTGGCGTCGAGCGGCTGTGGCGCTTTCCGGGTCCGAAGGGTATGGCGCAGGAGATCTTTACGGCCCCGATAACCACACCCGAACCACTGCGGATGCTCAGCTCCGGATGGGTGACGGGGGAGTCCGGAATGGGCCATGTCGCGATCGTCTCGCGCGAACCGGAAGCGATGCACGGGTACTACCACACGGTTTTCGACTCCCGGCTGAGCGATTACATCGATGAGAACGTCTCCGGTTTGAAGATGAAGATCCGATTCCTGCGGGTCAACGAGCGCCACCATTCGATCGCCATCGCCAATATTCGCGGAGTCAAGATCGATCCGATTCGAACTCGGGTGCAGCACATCAATATTCAGTCCGCGACGCTCGACGATATGCTCGCCGCATTCGGGCGGGTGACCGACCTCGGCTTCCGCATGGCGTGGTCGGTCGGTCAGCACACCAATGACCGCGAATTGTCCTTCTACTGCGTGACGCCGTCCGGTTTCGAACTCGAGGTCGGCTGGAACCCGGTCGTGATCGGACCGGAACTCGAATCCACCTGGGAACCGACGACCTACCAGGGGATCAGCATCTGGGGTCACGCCGCGGTCGGGGAGACGCTGCTGGACAAGTTCGCCCAGTTCCGCCGGGCACTGCGGACCGCGACCACGCCGGAGATCACCGTTGCGCAACTGGCAGGAGGACTTTCGCGATGAGTAGGACCGACTACGACGTGGTGGTCGTCGGCCTCGGCCCGACCGGCCTGACACTGGCCAATCTGCTGGGGCGGCGCGGTGCGCGCGTGCTCGTGCTGGAACGGGAACCGGAGTACTACGGACTCGCGCGGGCGGTCTACACCGATGACGAGGGCATGCGCATCTTCCAAACCGCCGGCGCGGCAGACGAACTCGCTGCCGATATGAATGTCGACTCCACCGTACAGTGGGTCCGCGGCGACGGCCGGGTGCTCGTGCAGTTCCATCAGACCGACCGTCCGCTGGGGTGGCCGGTGGTCAACTTCCTGTACCAGCCCTACCTCGAGAACACCCTGGAAGGCGCTCTCGGGCGCTATCCACATGTCACCGTCCGCCGTGGCCGCGAGGTCGTCGATTTCGACCAGGACGAATCCGGCGTGAGCGTCGAGCATGCCGAGTGCCGTGGCACCGGATACGGCAACCGCCCACCGGATACCGACCCGAGGACCGCCGAGCGGGTGCGCGCGAAATTCCTGGTCGGCTGTGACGGTGGGCGCAGTGTGGTGCGCACGAAACTCGGTATCGACATGAGCGGGACCAGCTTTCCCGAGCGTTGGCTTGTGGTGGACCTGAAGGCGAAGGACGGCGTCGACGCGTTCCGGCATCTGCCCTATTTCAACTTCATCTGCGATCCGGCGATGCCGGTCGTGTCCTGCCCACAGCCGGATGGGCATCACCGCTTCGAGTTCATGCTGACCGAATCCCAGACCAAAGCGGAGATGGAGGATCCGGACAACGTCCGCCGCCACATCGCGCGCTATGTCGATCCGGGCGAGGTCGAAGTGCTGCGCAAGCTGGTCTACACCTTCAATGCCGTGGTCGCCGACCGGTGGCGGGACGGGCGGATCCTCATTGCCGGTGATGCCGCGCATATGACGCCGCAGTTCGTCGGACAGGGCATGAACTCCGGGGTGCGCGATGCGGACAACCTGTCGTGGAAGCTCACCGCCATCCTCGAACAGGGTGCGGACCTGCGGATTCTGGACAGCTACGAGTCCGAACGGCGGCCGCACGCCAAGGCGATGATCGATTTCTCGGTGCTGAACAAGAACATCGTCTCCTTCGACAACAAGCTGGTCGCGGCGGCCCGGGATATCGCACTCACCGCCGCGCTACGAACGCCCGGACTGGGCGGCTGGATTCGCGCCGCGAAGATGAAACCGGCGCCGCGCTTCCGTCGCGGTGCCTACCTGGGCCTGTCCCGGCGTGGGCTGCGTGGTGTCGAAGGCACAATCGCTCCGCAACCGGATATACGGACCTACGACGGACGGCATCGGCGGTTCGACGATGTGCTCGGCCTCGGATTCGCGGTCGTCGGCAATGGGGTCGACCCGCGTGCCGTGCTCGGTGCCGACGACCTGGCGAGATTGCGGGCCTGGAGCGCTCGTTTCGTCACCGTGTATCCGCTCGGCGGGCGTCCGCAGGGGGAGCCCGGTGACGGCCGCACCACCGGCGACGACTATGCCGATATCGAAGACCACACCGGCACTTTGACCCGGTGGTTCGCCAAGGCGAGCGTCGGAACCGGCGGCCTGGTGCTGCTGCGTCCGGACAAATTCGTTTTCGGCACCGCCGCCGCGGGGCGCAGCGAGTCCTTGATCGCCGCGCTCTTCCAACAGCTCAGCGGATCGCTTCCGGCACCGCCGCAATCGGACTCGGTCCAGACCCACCACCTCGAGGAGGCTCGATGAATACAACGGCATCGCGTGGCGATTCGATGAGGGGTGGTGGCCGGGTGCCGGACGGGCTCGTGACCGATTCCCCCGCAGTTCGTGCCGCGGCCGAACGGCTATCGGTCGCCACGGCGACCGGAGCGCCGATCGCACCCGTGCGCGACCTCATCGGCCGGGACGACGTCGAATTGGCGTACGCGGTGCAGCGGATCGGTGTCCGGCACCGTGCTGGCGCCGGAGCCGAGCTGGTCGGACGCAAAATTGGGCTCACCTCTCCGGCGGTCCAGCAGCAGCTCGGGGTGGATCAGCCCGATTTCGGTGTGTTGTTCGCGGATATGAACGTCACCGAAACACCTGTGGCACAACGGCCGCCGCTACTGCAGCCGAAGATCGAGGCCGAACTGGCCTTCGTACTGCGCGCCGACCTGGACGACGAGCAGTTGGATGCGATCAGCGTCCGCGGGGCGGTGGATTACGCGGTCGCCGCATTGGAGATCGTCGACAGTCGCATTGCCGACTGGGATATCAGCTTCGCCGACACCGTCGCCGACAACGCGTCCAGCGGCTGGTTCGTCCTCGGTGCCGAGCGACTGTCCTTGGCCGAATTCGAACCGCGCGAGATCGCGATGAATATGACGATCGATGACGAAATCGTCTCCACCGGAACGGGCTCCGCGTGCCTCGGCGATCCGCTCATCGCGCTGGCCTGGCTGGCCCGCACCGCCCGTGACTTCGGTGATCCGCTGCGCGCCGGTGAAATCGTCCTGTCCGGTGCGCTCGGGCCGATGGCACCGTTACGTCCCGGTGCTCGGGTTAGGTCCGAATTGTTCAGTGGCACAAAGACACTCGGTGCCGTCGACTTCACGCTGGAGGAAATATGAGCCGCACCAAGGTCGCCGTCATCGGCTCGGGCAATATCGGCACCGACCTGATGTTCAAGGTGCTGCGGCTGTCGGAAGCCCTGGAGGTCGCCGCCATGGTCGGCATCGATCCGGACTCCGACGGACTGGCCCGCGCCGACCGGCTCGGCGTGCCGACCACCGCGAGCGGTGTCGACGGACTCATCGCCATGCCGCATTTCGACGAGATAGATATCGTTTTCGACGCCACCTCCGCCGGAGCGCACCGTGCCAATGCCGCCGCGCTGACACCGCACGGGAAACGCCTGATCGACCTGACCCCGGCCGCGATCGGACCGTTCGTCGTGCCCGCTGTCAATCTGGACCAGCACCTCGACGCTGCGAACGTGAATATGGTGACCTGTGGTGGCCAGGCCACCATCCCGATCGTCGCGGCCATCTCGAGGGTCACCGAGGTGCCCTACGCCGAGATCGTCGCCTCGATCGCATCGAAATCCGCCGGACCCGGTACCCGCGCCAATATCGACGAATTCACCGAAACGACCGCGCAGGCGATCGAGGCGGTCGGCGGCGCGACCCGCGGCCGGGCGATCATCATCCTCAATCCGGCCGAGCCGCCGCTGATCATGCGTGACACCGTACTCGCGTTGATCGGCGATCCGAATCCGCAAACCCATGCGGCCGTGCGGGAATCGATCCAGACGATGATCGCCGAGGTTGCCGCCTATGTACCCGGCTACCGGCTCAAACAGGACATCCAGATCACCGCGGCGACGCCGTCGCAAACTCTGGTCGGCGATACCGTTGTCACGCATCAGGTCTCGGTATTCCTCGAAGTCGAAGGCGCGGCGCACTATCTGCCGTCCTATGCCGGAAATCTCGACATCATGACCTCGGCCGCACTGCGCGTCGCCGAACGCCTGGCCGCAGCACCGGTTTCGGTGCCGATCCCGGAGAGTGTGTAATGCCGGAAGTCTTCTTGCAGGATGTGACGCTGCGCGACGGTATGCACGCATTGCGCCACCGCATCACGCCGAAAAACGTTGCCGCCGTCGCGGCGGCGCTGGATGCCGCGGGAGTCGACGCGGTGGAGGTCGCCCACGGCGACGGTCTGCACGGCGGCAGCCTCACCTACGGACCGGGCAGCCACACCGATTGGGAGTGGCTCGAAGCCGCCGCGGGTGCATTGCGGTATGCCCGGCTGACCACACTGTTGCTGCCCGGTATCGGCACCATCGACGATCTGCGCCGCGCCTACGACCTGGGCGTGCGTTCGGTACGGGTGGCCACCCACTGCACCGAGGCCGATATCGCCGCCCAGCACATCGCCTTCGCGCGCGAAATCGGTATGGACGTCTCCGGCTTCCTGATGATGAGCCATATGAACACCCCGGCCGGGCTCGCCGCACAGGCCAAGCTCATGGAAGCCTATGGCGCACACTGCGTTTACGTCACCGACTCCGGCGGACGGCTCACCATGGACGGGGTACGCAAACGCGTGCGCGCCTACCGGGCCGTGTTGGACGAGAACACCGGGATCGGTATCCACGCGCACCAGAACCTGTCGCTGTCGGTCGCCAATAGTGTCGTGGCCGTCGAGGAGGGCGTGACCCGCGTGGACGCCTCGCTGGCGGGGCTCGGCGCGGGTGCGGGCAATACCCCGCTGGAGGCATTCGTCGCGGTCGCCGATCTCCAAGGCTGGGAGCACGGTGCGGACCTGAACCGGCTCACCGATGCAGCCGACGATCTGATCCGACCGCTGATGGAGCGACCGGTGCAGGTGGACCGGGAGACATTGACCCTCGGCTACGCCGGGGTGTACTCGAGCTTCCTGCGGCACGCCGAAAAGGCCTCCACCACATACGGAGTCGACGTGCGCACACTATTGACCGAGGCCGGACGCCGCGGCCTGGTCGGCGGACAAGAAGACATGATCGTCGATATCGCACTGGATTTGACCGCTCAGCCGTAGCGCTCGCTTGCGGTCGCTCGAAAGGTCGGCCGGGAGGGGCTGCTGGTTTGGACAACACCGAAGGGCACAGTGCTGTGGAAGATTCCTCCCCGCTGGCGGTCAGCCGTCGCCGCGCGCTCGCCGACGCGACGCTCGGCGCGTTCGGTGCGGCCGCCATGGTAGCGATGCCGAGCGCGCATGCGGCCCCGGCCCGTGCCCGGCAGCCCGCGCCGTCGGGCACCTATCGCATCGACCTGCACGCGCATTTCCTGCCGCCGGACTACCGTGCCGCACTGTTGGAGCACGGTCACCTCACCATCGGCGGCTACCCGACGCCGGAGTGGTCGCCGGAGCAGGCGGTGGCATTCATGGACTACTACGGTATCCAGGCGCAGGCACTGTCGGTATCGGATCCAGGGGTGTCGTTTCTGGCCGGTAAAGAGGCCAGCGATATGGCCCGCTACTGCAATACCTACGCTGCCGGGCTGTTCCGGTCGAATCCGACGCGGTTCGGCGCCTTCGCCGTGCTGCCGATGCCCGATATCGCGGCCGCGATCGCCGAGGCGAGCTACGCACTGGACGAACTGCACCTCGACGGTGTGATCCTGCTTTCGGCGTATGACGGTGTCTACCTGGGGGATCCGCGCTTCGAACCGCTGATGATCGCGTTGAACCAGCGCAGTGCCTACGTCTTCGTGCATCCGGCCGCCATTCCCGATACGAGCAAGCCCAAGCTGCCGCTGCCGGACTTCCTCGAGGAGTTCACCTTCGACACCACCCGCGCGGCGACCATGATGATGGTCACCGGAATGACCCAGCGCTACCCCAACATTCGTTTTCAACTCGCCCACGCTGGTGGCGTGCTGCCGTTCTTGTCCTGGCGCATCAGCGTGGCGCAAACCGTAATAGGCGACTTGTGGCCGCAAGATCTGCCGAAACCGTCGGTCCTGGATATGCAGAACCAGATCTCGCGGTTCTACTACGACACCGCGCTCAGTGGTTCGGCAGCCGCCATGTCCGGCACCCTCGCCGTGACGAACCGTGATCACATCGTCTTCGGTTCCGACTGGCCCTTCAGCGCACTCACGCTCCCGCAGCGCGGTTCCCACGATCCCGCACCCGGACTCAGCGAGATCTTCGACGCCGATCAGCGCATGGAGGTCGAACACCACAATCCGCTGCGGCAGCTGCCCCGACTGGCCGCAGCGGTCAAGGGCTGATCAGCTGGGGCTGCGGCGGCAGTTCGCTGGACACCAATTTCTGTGCCGAGCGCTTGTTCATGCCGAACATGCGCAGCACATGGAAGGTCATCTCGTCGGTGAGCGCCCCGGCATCGGCCTCGGGCCGGGCGTCCAATAGCTGCAGCAGTCCCAGCAGTGCCCCGCCTGCGGCCATGATCGCCATATCCGGGTCCATCGGCTCGAACCGGCCCGCCTCCTGGGCGGCCGTGATGTCGCGGCGGGCGCGCGGGGCCAGGCCCTCGTCGCGCAGCAGCACCGACGTGCCGGAATTCAGGAGCACCCGCACACCCTCCGGGATCTGGCGCTGCAATCGCCCGGTCATCCGGAAGCTCACCGCGAATACCTCGGCGGGATCGTCGTACAGGGCGACGATCTCGTCGCGCATCTCGCTGTAGATCTGCAGGACCGACCGCACGGCCTCGTCGAACAACTGCTCCTTGGATTGGAAGTGGTTGTAGAACGAGCCGAATCCGACATCGGCCGCATCGGTGATCTCCTGGATGCTCACCGCGGATCGCCCCTCCGCCAAGAACTTCTGTGCCGCACCGATCAGCGCATTGCGCGTCCGCTCGCGCCGCCGGTCGATGCGGTTGCCCACCACACCCGCCACCATGCCCTCTTCCATCGATTCCGTTATCGAAATCGTATCTGATGAAAAGGTCAGAGTCGATTCCGGCCTTGGTTCGGCGGTGATCCGCCCGGATTCGGTTCCGGCTGAATGTAATTCTCGACACTTTGTCCGGCGCTTCTTAGTGTCCGTTGACGTGACCACCAGCGACCAGACCCAGGCCGACCCGAGCGCCGACTGGAGCTTCGAGACCAAGCAGATCCACGTCGGACAGACGCCGGACGGGACCACCAATGCCCGTGCCCTGCCGATCTACCAGACCACTTCCTACACGTTCCGGGATACCGCCCATGCGGCGGCGCTGTTCGGTCTCGCCGAACCGGGCAATATCTACACCCGCATCATGAACCCGACCCAGGACGCCGTGGAACAGCGCATCGCGGCGTTGGAGGGTGGTGTCGCGGCGCTGCTGCTGGCATCCGGACAGGCCGCGGAGACCTTCGCGATCCTGAATATCGCCGGTGCGGGCGATCACATCGTGTCCAGCCCACGGCTGTACGGCGGCACCTACAATCTGTTCCGCTACTCGCTGCCGAAGCTGGGCATCGAGGTCAGCTTCGTCGAGGATCCGGATGATCTGGACCAGTGGCGCGCGGCGATCCGGCCGAATACCAAGGCGCTGTACGGCGAAACGATCTCCAACCCGCAGAATCACATCTTCGACATTCCCGGCATCGCCGAAATCGCCCATGCCGCAGGCGTTCCGCTGATCCTCGACAACACCGTCGCGACGCCGTATCTGATCCAGCCGCTCGCCCACGGCGCCGATATCGTGGTGCATTCGGCGACAAAGTATTTGGGCGGCCACGGTGCGGCCATCGCGGGTGTGATCGTCGACGGCGGCACCTTCGATTGGACCGGCGGCCGCTTCCCGGGCTTCACCACACCGGACCCGAGCTACCACGGCGTGGTGTACGCCGACCTCGGCGCTCCCGCCTACGCACTCAAGGCCAGGGTGCAACTGCTGCGTGATCTCGGCTCGGCCGTCTCGCCGTTCAACGCCTTCCTGATCAGCCAGGGCCTGGAGACGCTGAGCCTGCGGATCGAACGGCATGTGCAGAATGCCGAGGCGGTGGCGGACTTCCTCGCGGCGCGGCCGGAGGTGACCGCGGTGTCCTATGCCGGGCTGCCGTCCTCCCCGTGGTACGAGCGCGGCCGCACCCTCGCACCCAAGGGCGTCGGCGCGGTGATCGGCTTCGAATTGGCCGGTGGGGTCGATGCGGGTAAGCGTTTCGTGGAGGCGCTCACGCTGCACAGCCATGTCGCCAATATCGGCGATGTGCGCTCGCTGGTGATCCATCCGGCCTCGACCACCCACTCCCAGCTGACTCCGGAGGAGCAGTTGGCGGCGGGTGTCACCCCTGGCCTGGTCCGTCTCGCGGTCGGCATCGAGGGCATCGACGATATCCTCGCCGATCTCCGCGCCGGATTCGCGGCCGCGCAGTAATCGGCTCATCCGTGTTACCCACTGCCAGTCGTGCCGCCGGGGTCGCATTGTGCGGCCTCGGCCGCAGTTTCGGCGCCCATACCGTGCTGCGCGATATCGAATTGGAGATCGCGCCGGGTGAGGTGATCGCGCTGGTCGGTCCGTCCGGCAGTGGGAAGTCGACCCTGCTGCGGGTCATCGCCGGGTTGGACGAGCCGACCGAAGGCGAGGTCGTGCTGGACGGTCGGCCGATGCGTGGTATCGACCCGCGCTGCGCGGTGGTTTTCCAGGAGCCGCGGCTGCTGCCGTGGCGCGATCTCGCGGGCAATGTCGCACTGGGTCTGCCACCGACCGTCTCGCGGGCCGAGGGCGAGGCAGAGGTGCGACGCGGACTCGAGATCGTCGGCCTGGCCGGATTCGAGGGACATCGGCCGCGACAGGTGTCCGGCGGGATGGCGCAGCGAACGGCATTGGCGCGTGCGCTGGTTCGCCACCCGGGTGTGCTGCTGCTCGACGAGCCGTTCGCGGCGCTGGATGCGCTGACCCGGCTGCGGATGCAGGACCTGCTCGACGAGGTGCAGCGAGCCGCGGGCATCACGGTCGTACTCGTCACCCATGACGTGGACGAGGCGCTGCGCCTCGCCGACCGCATCGTCGTACTCGAAACCGTCAGTGGCGAAACGGTTTTCACAATCGGCGCGGCGCTGGAGGTATCCGCCGATCGGCCTCGTGAGGATACCGACCCGGAGTTGGCCGCACTGCGGCTCGACCTACTCGAACGACTCGGCGTTCCGCGCCGCACCACCGTCAAGGAGACACTCTGATGAGACGACCGACGATCGTCCTGGCAGCCGTCGCGGCGACGGTGGTGGCACTGCTTTCGGGCTGCGTGGAAGGCGAGAAGTCCGGTGCGGCCGGGCCGGGTGCGGGTGAGGTGCGGCTCGACTACGCCTACTACAACCCGCTGAGTCTGGTCATCCGGGACCAGCACTTGCTGGAGCAGTCCGGTGCCAACGTGACCTGGGTGTTCTCCGCGGGCAGCAATAAGGCCAATGAAAGCCTGCGCGCCAATGCGATCGATGTGAATTCGACCGCAGGTTCCGCGGCACTGCTGGCAAAGGCCAATGGCACACCGCTGCAAACCATTTCGGTCTACAGCAAGCCGGAATGGACCGCACTGGTCGTCGCGAAGAACTCACCCATCACCTCGGTGGCCGAGTTGAAGGGGAAGAAGATCGCGGCGACGAAGGGCACCGACGCCTATTTCACGCTGCTGCAAGCACTGCAGACGGCCGGTCTCACCGCCAAGGATGTGGAAGTGACCAACCTGCAGCACGCCGACGGCAAGACCGCGCTCGAACGCGGCGATGTCGACGCATGGGCGGGTTTGGATCCCTATATGGCGCAGACCCGTCAGGAGCAGGGTTCGCGCTTGCTGTACCGCAACGCCAACTTTCAGACCTACGGGACACTCAATGCCCGCGCGGATTTCATCGCGCAGCATCCGGACCGGGTTCAGGCCGTCGTCAATGCCTATGAGCAGGCGCGGGTTTGGGCACTGGCGCATCCGAACGAACTCGCACAGCTACTGGCAACGGAATCGAAGACCTCCCTCGATGTCGCCAAGGAAACCCTCGAACGGACCGTGCTGAAGGTCGATCCGGTGCCGGGCGAGACCCAGCGGGCGGTGCTCACCCCGATCGTGCCGGTTATCGTGGCCGACGGTGATGTGCGATCGAAGGACGCCGCCGATACCGCACTCGGCGCACTCTTCGAGCCGAAATTCGCACAGCAGGCCATTCGGTGACGGTGACCCCGACCGCACCGCCGCGTGTCACGCGCCGGATCCGCTGGGACCGGGTGGCACTCGGAGCGGTCGTGCCCGTGCTGCTGCTGTTGCTGTGGCAAGGGGTGACCTCGGCCGGACTGTATTCGTCGAGCCAGCTCGCCCCGCCCGCGGAAGTCCTTGCCGCACTGCGGGAGTTGGTGCAGCGCGACGAATTGTGGAGCCATCTGGCGATCAGCATCCAGCGGGTGCTGCTCGGATTCGCCAGTGGGGCGCTCATCGCACTGGTGCTCGGTGCGGTGGTCGGGCTGTTCGATATCGCCCGCGTTCTGCTGGCTCCGACTGTCGGATTGTTCCGCACGGTGCCATCGCTGGCGTGGGTGCCCCTGCTGCTGTTGTGGCTCGGCATCGGCGAAGAACCCAAGATCGTGTTGGTGGCCATCGGTGCGTTCTTCCCGATCTATACGACAACGGCATCGGCGCTGGCGCAGGTCGATCCGCACCTGACCGAACTCGGCCGCGCCTATGGACTGCGCCGGGCCGCGCTGCTGTTCTCGATCCAATTGCCCGCAGTGGCGCCCGCGGTCGTCAACGGCCTGCGACTCGGCCTGGCCAATGGTTGGCTGTTCCTGGTCGCGGCCGAGTTGATCGCCTCGTCGAAGGGAATCGGATTCCTGCTGATCGACAGCCAGAACAGCGGCCGCACCGACATCATGCTGCTGGCCATTGTGCTGCTGGCCTTGCTCGGCAAGATCAGCGACACCGTATTCGCCTTCGCGGAAACGAAATTGATCGACAACCGATTCTGAACCCGGCGCGGCATCGTGCTCGAGATGTTGCTGGACAAAGGAATAGCGATCCGATCGCAGGCAGTCGGCGACCCCGTTCAAAACTATCGACGAGTAGCTGTCAACAGCGCCGCCCGCATTCTCGCACTGGGATTGCTGACCTCACTCGTCCGGGGTGTAGTCGGCGTACTGTCCCGACTTGGGGAAGGTGGCTATGGCTAACTCTCGGGCGGCTTGGACCAGAGCGGCTATGGCCCGGTGCTCCGGACCGAGGTACCGGCCCGCCTCCTCTGTGATCTGTTGGAGCTGGTCTCGCAGCCTTGCTGAGGTTTGCTTGTCGAGTGCGCCGGGGGGTTCCGTGGTAGACATGCCGCTCCCGTGGTCAGAATCGGTTAGGGCACTTGGAGGTCGGTACCTCCGCGGTGCCGGATGCGTTGTTGTAGGTGAACTGGTGTCCCTGAATCTTGCCCCGTATGCCGACGCTGACGCGCCATCTCCCGGCGTAGCACGCGGCCGACACCGTGTAGGAGTGTCCACCGGCCCGGTACGGCGGCGGGACGCTGGAATCGGTTCGGGTGGAGGCAACCTCCCACCGGCCACCCTCTTCGTGCTCGAGTGCCAAGGTAACTATGTGTTCGTCCGGCGCGACATCACAGGCGGCAATACCGTCCCCGGTGATCTGGGGCGGTAGCACTGTCGGCACGCTGTGCGTGAAGTCGAAATCGCAGCTGAGGGCAGCGTGGGCCGTGCCGGTGCCGACCGTAGCCGCTGGACTCATGCCGATCAGCACGGCCGCAGCGATAATCCCTGGTCGCGCGATATTGGTCTTCAAAGGTAACCCCCCGATTTTGATGGATCCGAATCGGTCAGTCCGGACTTAACTCGCTCTAGAAGATCGGGCGTTGGAGGTTCCCATTCGGCAAAGCTGGAGAGACGAAACAGGCCCAATCCGGCACTGGGGTCTCGTTCCGGAAGATCTTCGTCAGCCATCTAGATGCCGCCTTGCTGACGCAGGTCTTCGCGTTCGATCCGTTCCTGGATTGCTTGTACAGACTTCTCTTTCGGTATCCGCTGAGGCCAGAACACCAGCGCGAAGAACGCGACCAGCGGAACAGCGAACGCAACACTGAGCCCGATCATGCCGCAGGCCCGTCTGTGTCGGCATTGCCGGTAGCCCGGGGTTCAGACCCCCGCCACTCCAGATATATCCCGGAGGACTCGTCTTCGTCGCCGTTTTCGGCGACCTCCAACAACCCTCCTGGAAACACGAACAGTCTTGTGCGCCTGTCCATCTCGACTCCTGTTGTCCGGTGCTGGTAGGCACCCCGTGACCGGTTGGCGTCACATGTCACGGGGGCCGGCTCAGACGCTACGAAGCCAGGACCAACCCGGTCCATCTTCATGCTCAAACATGCTCCAAGTAGCCCATACTGCAACAGAACGAGCATCGGTGAGCGATCATCAAGAGTGCGTCAGCATAAGTACGCATAAGACCGAAAAGGGAGGAAGTCATGCGGTTAAGGTTCCTGGGCAAAGGCGGTACCACGGGTGGAGGATGCCCGAGTCTCTATGCAACCGACCGGAATATGTACCTGGTGCAGGGCTGGAAGACCGATGATCCCGGCGTGATCGAGATCCCGCATCTCCTTCTCGGCTACGCCGAACCGGACACGTTCATCGGAGCTATCCTCAGCGACACCGGCCGGGGCACATTCATCCTGACCGGTACACCGGTTGCAGACCCGGAAGTACTCGACCAAATGGACATCTATCCAGATGAAACCGTTATCGAGGTCCCGAAGGAAGAGAGGACGTTCTACGGTGCTACTCGCGCAGCATGACGCATTTCTGCGCCTATTCCACGACGCGAAACGAGAAGCATTCCACCTGGAGGTGCGGGATACGTACGAGACACCGGAGGAGTCCGAGCCATTCCGGAAGTTCATGGCGAATGAGCCCGATGATTACGGTTGGTTTCAACCCTGGCTCACGCATGTCCGGGAAACAACCAGCCGGGGCGTTGTCGTTCTGCGTGCTCGCGTAGTTTCAGAGCCTCATACCGATTACACGCGGTTCGCTAGGGCAGTGGCTCGGTTCAACGTGGAGGCGGGCGAAGATGTACGTTATCTCCCCCGTAATCTCATCAACGCTGACGAGTTGACGGCAGATGATTGGTGGCTGTTCGATGACGCTGTTCTGGGTTTTACCGTATTCGAGCCTTCGGGACGTTGGGCTGGTGCGGCGGTTACTACCGATCCGCGCATTGTTGAATACGCCCGTGAGGTGAAAGAGTGAGTGTGGGCTGAAGCTATCCCGCTGAAGGATTACGCGACCGGTGACCAGTTCACTTCATGAGGCTAAGGAAGCTCTCGGGGCTCGGCTTCGAGA